>PGTJ01000106.1 GCA_002794515.1 Phototrophicales bacterium | reverse complement strand
GTGTCGGTCGTGGTGTGGTCATCAATACCGAGAAAAAAGCCGAAGCGAATTTAGATGAAATTGAAAAATTTCTCAAGATGAGCGATACGCCCTGTGTCAACATTCATTTTTCGCCATATGATACTGATTATCCCGAAATGGCATTTGATAGCCTCGCCAATAGTGATATTGACAAGGTTGTCGAATATAGCATCAAGGCGATCGAAACCTTATCATCGCGTTTTGGGGCAGAAAAAATCTTGGTAGAAAATGTCCCCAGTGTGAAGCATACCCACATGCTTTGTGCGCTCTATCCCGATGTGATCAGCCGTGTGATAGATGAAACCCGCACCACCCTGCTCTTCGATTTATCTCATGCACGGCTATCGGCACATCGCTTGGGCATGAATGAATATCAATATATTCGCGGATTGCCCCTCAAGCAAATTCAAGAAATGCACGTCACGGGCATCACACGCATTGATGATAGCGTCATCCAAATGTTAGAAGACAAGGGCATCCACAACAGCATTTTTCATAAATTGGCGGGCGAATTGGTAGACCATGTGCCATTCACCACTCTGGATTGGGATATGACAGCATGGTCATTCGAGCAAATCCATTCAGGCGCATGGGGCAAGCCATGGGTGGTCGCATTTGAGTATGGGGGTGTTGGTGGCGTATTTGAAGCTATGAGCGACAGCGCCAAAATCGCTGAACAAGTGCCACGCTTGTATCGCATGGTGAAGCATCACCATTTAACACCTTATTCGATGTAACTTTTTATTGTATCTATTCCCCATAAGGCTTCAGACGTGGGAATAGATACACCACAAATAACACCACCGCCAACAGCATCAACACGCGCCCAACCAAAATGAGCCATGTGTGTTGTATCAACACCAACCATAAACCAATATTAAACATGGCAAAAGCTATCCAGGCACGATGTGTTTTGCCATAGCGCGGTGGCGTGGTATACCGTGGCACAATCCAAAACGCTACCCCCATCACCAATTGCATCACCCATCCGAACAACATCAATTCAATATGATATGGGAGCAAGCGCCATAAATCAACAGATATGAAGATGCCCTTATTCCAGAGCATCATACCGCCAATCGTCATGCCAATCCCCAAATAGATCAACGAAAATCGCACCATCCACACACTGAGACGTGGCATGGCTACCGCTCCTTCACCCGTCCCCAAATATTGAACACAAATAACCACCCAGCCACTACCTGTAACACAGCAGATAAGACTAATGTCCAACCCCAAATGGATTCAGGATAAATGAAGAATAACGGCTCTGCAAAGCCACGGAACACCAAACCAATATTCAGACAGATGAATACCATCCAACCCAATACGAGGTTGCCGCGTGGTTGTTCTTTCGACCGTTTGGGGAACATCCAATGCGCCACACCAATGATGATTTGTGTTATCCAACCCACTACCAAAAAATGAAAAAATACAGGGCGCAAGGTCCACACATCGATTGACAAGTTAAATATTGGTTGCGCGACCAAAATCACACCCATAAATAGGGATAAAAGAAAATACATCAACCCCATTTTGATATGATAGCGTGTCAGTGTGGGCATAATTATGGGAACTCCAAAAATAAAAAATGAGTACCAGATGCCAATTTAGATGAGATTCAATCAACAACATCATGAATGCCTACGAACATGAGACAAAACCAGCCCAAAGAATAATAATACAGCTACAGCATTCATCATACTCGCCCACATACGAACATCAAAATTCATAGCAATATCGCCCGATATCCGCATGATAACCGCAGTGTGAAGCATTACCAAACATCCATAGAAACGGGATGTGAAACGAATTTCATGACCCGTTAAAGCAGGGAAAATAAGTGGAGCGTGTCCAAATATCATTGAAAACACAAATCCCACTACGACAGCATGAATTAACATATCATACTCAAACCCTGCATATACTGCCCCTACACAAATAGCAATAAATCCACCTATACCTAGCCAAGCATAGCCAATAAGCATACACCATGCGATATAACGAGTAAATCCACTTTGATGAATACCGCGCCTGGCAATATCATATTTAAATAGCCAAACAGCTAAGGCAATCATACCAATGCCTAATATGCGAATTCCCACTCCCAAATTTGCCAATGAGAACAATGCGCCGAGACTATAAATGGTGAGTGCAATAAGAAGCACTCGTTCAGCTAATGGTGTAAGTCGGCGAACACGCGATAGTTCAAGACGTTCGCTAATAATGGTGACTACTAAAAAAGCAGTCCATAAATGAACAACCGTAAATATCGGCTCAGATAACATCCATGCACCATTACCGATGACCAGTAAGCTAGTCGCCCATATCAATATATACACATGAAACGACCAATAGTGACGTTTTATGGATGTATACACATACGCCCACCATAATAAGATACCACCTAATAATAGAGACAACTTTGCTATTGGTAGCGCCCCCCAAAAAATAAGAACAAAAACACCCAAATTAAACAACAATGGCGCACTATATGCCCAATGCCATGTCTGATTAAACATAGCAGAAATAGCAACAGCGCGTTCCAACGAAATGAGTGTGGCAAATACACCAATCATCAATGCACCATGAATACCAGTCAGGGCAGGTCGAATAGTTGGTAATTGCCAACCAGCACGCTGTAATGCCGCCCAACCACCTAATGAAAGGGAGACGATCACAAATCCTAAAAGCAAGAGGCGAATTGAAAATAATTTCATCTTTAGCAGTTTAGCTTTCTTTGGGTAACAAAAATAATAACATCACCAAAGATGACTTGGCAATGACACTATGTGCAAGGTTTGGTGTCATATATAACCATGCACCGGCATAAACTTCATGTATGTCTGCACCGAGTGTAATAGTCGCCTCACCAGATAAAATGTGGATAATTGCAGATTGACTAGCACGATGTTCAGAAAGTGATTGCCCTTGTGCAAAACCAAACAATACGGCTTTGATTAGATTTGTTTGATAGATAGTCCGACTGGTGATGCTATCTGGGCGAATATCTGTAATCATGTCAATTAGATTAGGAATAAGATGGTATAACTCGGTCATTTAATAAGCCTCTTCAAGACTCAAATACCATAATAAAGCACGGGTCATATCGGGTATAGATGTACCATAATCAATTGTCGCCACCAGATACCCGTTGGGATCTACAATATATGTTTTGGTTGAATGGTCTACTGTATATACAGCCTGATTACCATCATCTAACCGCCTTAAATAATAAAATCCGTAATCGGGCTGAATGCGAGCTAGGGTCTGGTCATCGCCAGTTAAGCCAATAAATTCATCATCAAAATTAGATAAATATCGGCTCATGGCTTCGGGTGTATCTCGCGCACCATCAACACTGATATACACAAATTTCACCTTTTTGGCATTGTCACCCAAAAATTTTTTGACTCTTTGATATGAAACAAGAGTCAATGGACAAAAATCGGGACAGTGTAAATAACCAAAAAATATGACCAGCCATGAACCACGTAAATCCGTTAAATGCAAATTACCTCCCCTACTACTAGGCATTTCAAAGTCTTGCAGTAATATCGGTGGGTTAACTACATTGCCAATAAACAAATCACTTTGTGAAGCCAAAGCGATTTGTGCCTGTGTCACAGCATATATAGATGATATTTCTTGAGTAGATGTTTCGGGCATACACCCAACGAATATCATTAAAATGAGCCATATCATCATAATTATTGGCTTCATAATTGATTCCTTTTTGCCGAATCGGACAAAGGGGTGATGAATCACCCCTCACAAACTTCAGTGTCCAGATTCTTCACCAACGACATTACTGTGATAAATATCTGGTTGGGGTTCACCCTCAACAATCAGATAACCAACAAGCCCTCTCTCTAAACGACTGAGAGAATGGTCAACTAAAATATATGTGCCAGGAACATCCACCTTAAATTCGACAATCACTGCTCCACCTGTTGGAACAAGTGTAGTCTGAATATCTGTTAAAGGCTGGCTGGTGATAGAGCCTTCTGCATATACGCGATCAAAAATTTCACCGATAACATGGAAAGACGAGGTATAATTTGGTCCACCAACACCAAAATAAATCCGTACTGTCTCGCCAACATTGGCACGAAGCGCATATTCTGGACTAGTTAAACCACCAACAGCACCATTAAACACCAAATAATCGGCACGTTCATCGCGCATGTGTGCCATATTAAATTCTTGGTGTCCTTGTGTGCCATATTCATGCGAGGTGTAAATATCACCTTGCATGACATAAAACTCGCGATCAACGGGTGGCAATCCGCCGGTCGGTTCAACTAGAATTAAGCCATACATCCCTGAACTAATATGATGCGGTATACTAGCAGTGGCACAATGATATACATATAAACCGGGATTTAACGCTTTGAACGTAAAACTGGTCTCACCCCCCGGTAATGTTTGTGTATATACCGCTCCGCCACCTTGTCCTGTCACGCTATGCAAATCGATAGAGTGTGGGAAAATGCTGGTTGCATCATTCTTCAAATGGAATTCTATTGTATCTCCAACACGCACTCGCAACATCGGACCAGGAACAGTGCCATCAAATGTGAAATAATTAAAGGTTGTTCCATCCGCTAGAAACCCAGTGACTTCCAGAGTAGTCATATCGACACGAATATTCGCAGGTCCCCGATCGCCAACAGGTGGTGGAACATCAGCAGGATTACGAACAATTATGCGGGCATTTTCTGCGGCGGGTTGAATAGGTTCGGGTTGATTTTGTGTCGTTGTGGGAGGTTGAGATCCATATAATTCTTCTCGATTCCCCACCACAACCTCACCAACAACGCGCAATTTACCATGCATACCAATATCACGATGTCCAACAACTGAGCAGTAATATTCAAATTCACCCGGTTTATCAACCACAAATTCAACAACCACAGTCTGACCGTCTTCGACTAATTCCCCTGTATTCACATTAAATTCATCAATCTTGAGATCGTGTAATACAGGATCACCATTAATAACCGTGAGCTTAATTTTATCACCTACATTAGCTGTGAGCGTTGGATTAATCTGACCATCAATATCTCCGCCAACGCCAATAAACGCCATAGGCGGAGTCTGTCCAATAATTGTGCTAAGGGTATATTCAAGTACTTGTTCCGATTGTTGAGTATAACTGACATTTGCAAATTCACGATTTCGAAGCGTGTGTTTTGATGCCTGTTCGGTAGCATTTGTCGCCAAAACTTCAGGTGCGCCAATATCGATATGGATTGGCACAACGGCGAAAAATAAGACAATAAGACTTATCAATACAAAACCAACAATATTTGGATTAACACCTTTGTTATTCACCTGCTATCCTCCTCGTAATGCAAGATAAGATATGGTAATTCAATAGCATTTTGAGGGCAAATTGTCTCGCAATAGGCACAGTAAATACATTTTTCTGGATAAGCTAAAATAGCTTTCTCGGCTTGCCTGCCTAAGGCACCGGTTGGACATGTTTCAATACAAGCGCCACAACCATTACATAAAAATTGATAGATTTTCGGCATCCATTTGGGATCATACATGAAACAATTCGCCCTTTCATCTTAAACATTAGCCCCAGTTTAAGATAAAAAAGCGTTTATCAACTTCATCTAGGCGAAGTCGATACAAAGGAAAGTGCAATTTATGACAATTATCATGGGAATAATATGATAATTATCATAGCATAGCGATAGAACGCAGAATATCTTCACGAATAATCATGATGCGGTGGCGATCAAAAACAATAGCACCAGCCTGTTCCAACTCACGCAAAGCAGTGCTAATGGTCTGCGGTGTAGTAGCCAAATATGAAGCAATAACTGCACGAGTAACCCCTTCTCCAATCAATACAGGATCATTTGCCTGCTTCAAGACAAAGCGGGCTACACGAACAATCACAGAATATAGAGTTAGCTCTTCAATTTGTGTAATTAGCCCACGGACACGCTGTGATAAAATCCGTATTACACGCATAGCAAAGTGGGCATCTCGTAAAATCAGATCCTGAAAAATTGCACATGGTAACATCCACAATGTGCTATCACTTAATGACATGGCATTTACAGGATTAACACCGTTATCAAAGGCAGGAATATCATTAAACGTATCTTTATCGCCAAAAATCCGCAACACATGCTCGCGTCCTTCGGGATTTAATTTATAAATTTTCACACGTCCCTGCTCAATGAGCCATAACCCTTTAGCAGGCTCGCCTTCTAAAAAAATAATTTCGTTAGATGCAAATACAAACCGTTGTGCATGGCTGACTAGCTCACGCAACACATTGTGATCAAAATTTTCAAAATAAACCAATTTAGAAAAATAATCTATCAAGATATCATCAGGTTTCATGCATCTTTAGCTCCATCAAAAATGCCCGCCCTTCATCACAATCGCGGTGCATTTGGTCGATGAGCGCTTGTAGGCTATCGAATTTCATCTCTGGGCGCATATACTTTTCAAATGTGACATGCAATGTCTCGCCATAAATATCGCGGTCGAAATCGAGCAAATACGACTCGACCGTCACCCCTCTATAACCGAAAGTGGGGCTGATGCCGACATTGGTCATCGCCATGAATTTTTCGCCGTTGAGCGTGGCAAATCCCGCATAAATACCATTGGCAGGGATGATATGCCCCTCCCATACATCAATATTCGCCGTTGGAAAGCCCAATTCACGCCCGCGTTTCATGCCATGCACCACTTCACCATACAGGGTATAACTGCGTCCGAGCCAGTCACGCACCCGTTCCACATCACCACGCATCACTGCATCTCGAATCAGTGTGCTACTAATCACCCCACCCGAAATTTCGCTCTGCACCATATCCACCACTTCAACCATGAAACCTTTTTGTGCGCCTGCTTTGGTCAGAAAAGCCACATCGCCTTCGCGTTTATAACCCAGCGCAAAATCTTCCCCGACCCATAATTTTTCGGGATGCAGATGTTTGAGGAGCATATCGACAAAATCCATCGCCCGCATATACCGTGTGGCATCATCAAATGTATGTGTCACCACATAATCCACACCTAAATTGAGCAAATATTCGGCGCGTTGTTCGGGATGATTGAGATAGTATCGCCCTTTTAAGCCCCGCAAGACAATATCAGGATGCGGGAAAAATGTGAGGACGACCGCCAACCGTCCAGTGGAATGGGCATGATGGACTAATTGCTTAATCAGATGTTGATGCCCCTTATGCACACCATCAAACACACCGATGGTGATGACCGATGGCTGGAGCAAATGCACATTAGAAATATCGTAAATGTGATTCATAATTATCCTTAAAAGACTGTCGATGAAAAAACTTTATATGGTTTCCATTGTTGATTTTCGGCGCGTAATAGGGCGATAAACACCCCATTGGGCGCGTATGCCCGCCCAAAATCGGCGGTGGGTGATGGTGTATGATGCGGTATTCTGCCGTGTAAGATGTGTTCAGTATCTGTTTGGTCGAGTTGGATGGCGGGCAGATGGGCTAAGGCGACTCGCTCATCCACAAGGCATGATTGGGGATTGGGATGATGAATCAGATCATCTAAATGATGCGCCTGTGTAATATCAAACGCACCACTGCGCGTGCGAATAAGCCCCGCTAAATGCGCCCCTACCCCTAATGCTATCCCCATGTCGTGCGCCAAACTGCGGATATATGTGCCAGCGCCACATACCACCTCAATATCGGCTATGGGTGGCTCAAATTGGGTGATGGTCAATCTGTAAATGGTCACACGGCGTGGCTCAAGCACAAGTGTCTCGCCTGCGCGGGCGATTTCATAT
>PGTJ01000842.1 GCA_002794515.1 Phototrophicales bacterium | reverse complement strand
GACGAATGGCTTGACCGATGACATCCCATTGGTGTCGGGTGGTTGTGGTAGTGGTGCAACATCATCCACATGCGATTTTTATAATGACGCATCTTTTAGTAATACCACAAAGATACCAGGTGAATCTTGGACGTTGCGCCGACATAACCTCACCGCATATGAAGGGCAACTCATCATGATTCGCTTCCGCCTGCGTCGCGTGAATACCGACTGTTTGAATGCCGATAACACCTGTGACCCCAATTCATCCAGTTATAACCTGAATGGTTGGCTCATCAGCTGGTGGATCACCGACAT
>PGTJ01000136.1 GCA_002794515.1 Phototrophicales bacterium | reverse complement strand
GTTTTCGCCATCGGCTCAAAGCCGATGGCGATTTGATAATAGAAGCCCACTGAAGGGGCTACTTCTGTCACAATTGACACTCACGCAATCATTAATCGGCAATTTTCAGCACGACCTTGCCAAAGACCTCAAATTCCGCCAATGTATCTTGTGCTTTGCGAGCTTCTTCTAACGGAAATACCGCACCAATAACGGGTTTGAGCGCCCCACTAAAGACCAAGTTCATCACACGGATATAATCTTGATGCGGTCCCATCGTGCTACCGATGATGCTAATCTGGCGGGCGAACACTTGGCGCAAATCGAGTTCGATAAATGGACCACTGGTGTTGCCAACAACCAAAATGCGCCCACCAATGCGTGTGCAACGGATGCTATCATTAAATGTGGATGTACCCACATTATCAATCACCACATCGACACCTTGCTTGTTGGTGATTTTATACATCTCTTTAGACCAAGCCGGTGTTTCTTCTCGATTAATGATCACATCTGCGCCCAGCTCTTTCGCCTTTTGGCACTTTTCGGCATTGCTACCGACCACATAGACCTTTGCACCTGCCAATTTGGCGATTTGTATCGAGGCGCTATTCACACCACCCCCTGCACCAACAATCAGCACACTTTCACCCGCTCGTAAACCACCGCGTGTGATGAGCGAATGCCATGCCGTTAAATAGACCAATCCCGCCGCCGCCGCTTGTTCATACGTCACATGGTCGGGTATTTTCATCAGATTCCGCACGGGCAATACAGCATATTCACATGCCACACCCGCCACCGATTCGCCTAAAATATGAATACGCGACTGATTTTCTAAGCCCGTCATCAAGGCAGGGCTATCGGGATCTACGATAGTCGGGTCTATACACACCCTGTCGCCAATGGCGAATTGGGTCACCCCGTCCCCAACGGCATCCACCACACCCGCACCATCCGCACACATGATATGAGGCATGGGCAAATTTAACCCAGGCCAACCCAAGCGCACCCATAAATCCAACCGATTCAGCGCCGCGGCTTTCATCTTCACACGAACTTCACCCCGTTGTGGCTGTGGCACAGGGAGGTCATCCACCACCGCAACCACTTCGGGACCACCATGACCTGTAATGACCGCCGCACGCATTAGCGCAACCCCAATTCGTTACGAGCAATCACCATCCGTTGAACTTCGCTTGTGCCTTCGTAAATACGGGTAATACGCGCATCGCGGTAATACCGTTCAATCGGCAATTCTTTGCTATACCCCATACCGCCGTGAATTTGCACCGCCTGATCGGTGACAAACATGGCGGCTTCGCTGGCGAATAATTTGGCAATGCTGGCTTCGGTGCTAAAGCGACCACCGGTTGCTTCGGCACGCGCCTTAGCGAGGACGGCATTATAAATTAGCGCACGCGCCGCCTCGATTTGCACCTTCATATCGGCAATTTTCTGCTGAATCATCTGGAATTGCCCTATCGGACTGCCAAACGCTGTGCGTGTTCGAGCATATTCGAGGCTGGCTTCATAAGCGGCTTCGGCAATGCCCAATGCTTGCGAGGCGATGCCAATCCGTCCCGCATCCAATACGGTCATGGCAATCTTGAAGCCCTGCCCAACTTCGCCCAGCACATTCTCTACTGGACACAGATAATTTTCATACACAATTTCGCTGGTGGCGCTGGCGCGAATGCCCAACTTTGGCTCTTTTTTGGCGCGGATAAATCCGGGTTGGTGGGCATCTATCAAAAAGGCGGTGATGCCCTTATTGCCTTTTTCGGGGTCGGTCATGGTGAACAGTACCAATGTATCGGCAACGGGACCGCTCGTCACCCAACTTTTGCGTCCGTTGATGATGTAATGTGTGCCTGCTTCATTGAGGACTGCTCGACTCGCCATCGTGGCGGCATCACTGCCCGACATCGGCTCGGTCAGGCTATATGCACCGATTTTTTCGCCACTGGCAACAGGAGCTAAGAATTTACGTTTTTGGTCTTCGGTGCCAAATTTCATCAGGGCATAACCGAATAGCGAATTGTTCACGCTCAAAATGGTGCTATGGCTGGCATCGGCTTTAGCGACTTCAATCATCGTCAGCACATATGCCAATGTATCCATGCCCGCCCCACCATATTCTTCGGGGACTTCGATGCCCATCAAGCCCATCGCGCCCATCTTTTTAATCGTATCCATCGGGAAATCGCCCGTCTCATCAAATTCGGCAGCAATCGGGGCGATTTCTTTTTGGGCGAAATTCCGCACCATTTTGACCAATTCTTTATGTTCAGGTGTCATCTCTAAGGTTAAAGAAGAATCCATTTGTGTCGCAACAACCATTTTATCAATATCTCCAAAAATAATATTCAACTGCGATAGTCATGATTATAACACAATGGGCAATGTCCTCACATGCCACGACAAGCAAACATGGCAATGGTCATAAAAAATTCCTTACAAAATTTACCACCCATTGATTTTGCGCTATGATAGTATACAGAGGAGCAATATTGCCTCATGTGAATATTTGTCATATTGATCAGGCATGAACCACTATGCCCCAAAACATGCTGATAGGAATAAACATCCTTGTCCGATTTATTGAGTGTACATGATGCGTTAAATCGCATTTTGAATCAAATTCAGACCTTACCCCATGAGGATATCCCCCTTATGGGCGCATATTACCGTATCCTCGCCCAGACCATCACCGCACCAAACGCCCTACCCACCTTCGCCAATTCAGGCATGGACGGCTATGCGGTGCGTGCAGAAGATATTGCCCATGCCAACAAAGATAACCCTATATCGCTCAATGTGGTGATGGACATCCGTGCAGGGACATTCCCCACCCGCCCGCTCGGCGCGGGCGAGGCAGCGCGTATTATGACGGGCGCGCCAATACCCAATGGCGCGACTGCCGTTGTGCCAGTCGAAAATACCGATGGTGAATGGGATAAAAACGACACATCAACATTACAACCCATTGTGAAAATCTTCCGCGCCCTCAAACAGGGGGATTATATCCGCCCTATCGGCGAAGATTTAACCACAGGCGACATCATCGCCCAAGCGGGCGATTATCTACGCCCACAAGAGATTGGGATCTGTGCGTCATTAGGCATAGCAACCCTGCCCGTTTATAAACGCCCGCGTGTGGCAATTCTATCCAACGGGGATGAACTCGCCGAACTGGGGCAACCCCTCCAAGATGGTCAGATTTATGATAGCAATCGTTATACCCTCGCGGGGCTGGTCTTGGCATGTGATGCCGAGCCGATTTTGCTCCCAACCGCGAAAGATACCCCAGAAAGTATCCGCGCCATGTTCCACGATGCGTTATCGCTCAAACCTGATATGCTCATTTCCAGCGCAGGCGTGTCGGTTGGCGCAGCAGATTTTATCCGCGATATTTTGATAGAATTGGGTCAGGTGGATTTTTGGCGCATCAATATCCGACCGGGCAAGCCGTTGGCATTCGGACATATCCGCGACATCCCGTTTTTTGGGCTACCGGGCAACCCCGTCTCGGCGATGGTCACATTTGAGGTGTTTGTGCGCCCCGCTTTGTATAAGATGATGGGCAAATCTGTTCATATCCAGACACTGAACGCCCGCCTGAGCCATGATGTCACCTCTGATGGACGCGAAAGCTATCTGCGTGTGATGCTCCATAAATCTGATGCTGGTGAATGGATAGCCACCCTCACAGGCACGCAAACATCCAGCGCACTGATCTCCATGTCGAAAGCCGATGGTTTGCTCATCTTACCAGCAGGCACAACCACCGCCCAAGCAGGTGAAATTTATCCCGTGCGCTTATTAAAAAATGAGTTACTCTATATCAATTGAAAGGATTTTCGTCACATGTCTACACAAATGGCAACCACTTCACAATCACATAATCCCGCCAGCAAATGGCTGAATTTACGCAATTTGGCATTGGTGCTGGTTGTATTTGGTTTATTCGTCAGTGGATATCTCAGTTATGTCAAACTTACCAATGTGCCAATGGCGTGTCCGGGCGCAGGCGAAGGCGGATTTAATTGCGATGTGGTGCAAAATAGCATCTATTCCGAATTTCCGATTCGTTCTGGCATCGCTATCGCATGGCTTGGATTTGCGACATATGTTGTGATTGGGCTGATGATTTTGTTTGAAAAACGCATTCCCCTGTTTCGTGAATGGGGCATCCCACTCACATTTGGCATCGTCACATTCGCCTTTTTATTCTCGATGTATCTGGTTTATGTGCAAGCCTTCTGGCTAAAGGCATTTTGTGTGTGGTGTTTGATGCACGAAGCCAATATGACGGTATTATTTGTGGTGTATATCGGCAGGCTGATTTTGTTCCTCAATAGACCAGATGTGAACGAAGCATAAATGCACTTCTAACACCTGCCAACCCAACGAGGGGCATATCGAAATAGCGATATACCCCTCATATTTGGTTGATCATCATGATTTACTTTGTGTTACTATGTTCGCGGAGGGTGCGGGCGATAATATCTTCTTGTGTTTTGCGATTATCGCGGCGATTTTTAGTGGTATTTTTGCTCGAAGACACATCATCCTTGCCCATCGCTTTACGGAAAGCCAGTTCCATCGCGGTGAGCATCTTCTCATCTTCTTCGCTGACCGTTTCAGGTTCATACGCTTCAGATTGTGTCTTCATGCTCAGGTCAATTTGGCGCTTCTTGCGGTTGATTTTTAACACGCGCACTTGGACTTCTTCGCCCTCTTTGACGACATCGCCCGGATTTTTGACATAACCATCTGCCAATTCAGACACATGCACCATACCAGGGCGTTCTGCACCAATATCGACAAACACACCAAAGTTTTCGATGCGAACAACTTTACCCGTGAGGGTTTGCCCTTCTTCGATATTATCCCAGCTCAAGGTGGGTTGGGGGACCATCGTCAATGCCACGCGCCCATTTTCGATTTTATATACATAAACGGTGATTTTTTCGCCCACTTTGAGGACATCCGCCACACTTTTCACATCAGGCTTGCCCAATTGCGATACATGTAACAGACCATCCTGCCCGACACCAATATCCACAAATGCGCCATAAATTTCGATGCGCTTTACTGTGCCTTCAATTGCCATACCTAACTTGAGATCGTTTACTGCTTTTGGGGTTGTTTCTTCGCTCATATGCCCCGACTCCTTACATCGACTAAAATATAACAGACCGACAAATTAAACCATGCACTAAGGGCATGAAAGGCAGATTTTCGGGTGAAAATCTGCCTATAAGTTTTGATATACACTGCGGTGATACAAATCAGGCGCAGGAAATAACCAATGATTAGCTTGCAGGTGTGGCTTCTGCCGTTGGCACGGGGGTCAATTCAAAATCGCTGTTCATATAATCGCTAAATGTCTTATCTAAACCTTCCCATGCGTGCAAATTGCTGGTGGTCAACAATTCGTTCATCAGGTCTTGTGTCAGATAGGCAAAGCCGACCACTTCGCTCCGATCGGTGATTTGACCACCCTCCCCTGCCACAAACACATAAATCAACATCGGAATATCGGGATAATACACACTGATTAACGCTTGGTCACTGCTCACCACATCACCAATGAGATACTGTGGTTCACCGTGCTTTTGAATCACCTCACCCAAACGATAACGGGGGGTGGTTTGTGCCACAATAAACGAAACGGTTTGACCATCCCGCGAGAACATCTGACAGCAATTATCACCATCTTTTTGCGCCCATGCCGCGCCGATTTGTTTGGTGGCTTCATCAGTGCGCGTTTGTAAACTGGTGAGGTTGGGGTCATCACGGATGATATTCAGTGCATCATTCCAGCGCGTCACGCCTGGGGTAATCCCACGCCAACAAGGGAGTTCACACCCTTCAACATCAGTTACGAAGCTATTATCTTGTAATAAGCGGTCACTTCTGAGTTGGGGGGTTGGCGCGCACGCGGCAATCACGAAAATTAAACCAACAAATATCAAAATTGTTCGCAACTTCATGTTATTTTCTCTCTCGGTGTAAACTGGTCATACCATGTCTGATGGTCATCAAGGTAAATGCCTAGGATTGGTTTCCTGAGTGCGGTCATCTAAAAAATTTACAAAAGTATAGCGCAGTTTAACGATTGTGGCTAGTCACAATTAAGCATTCAACAACAAAAAACGGGCATGATAGGTTATCATACCCGTCCTTGATAGGTTATATCAATCTGTTTATGGTGTTTCGGTCGGTGGTACGGGGCGTTCAATTTGCAACGAAATCGTATATGGACCCGTTGTGCCACCATAAATCGCGCCGAAGTGGGTTGCGAGAATGTAATAGCGACCATTTGCCGCCAACGTCAGACGATTGATAAGCGAGTTGCGCGTATCGGCATTGGCATCATCATTTCGGGCAATCTCGATTCCATTGGGGTCTATCAAGAACAACAATGGGTCGAGTGTTGGTGAGGTGGCGGTCATGCTAATCGTCACCACATCCCCCACCAAGCCGTCAAAGGCATATACATCAAATTTGTTATTGGGCGCGATGCTGTTCGGGACACTACTGCCCGATTGCAACAACACTGCCGATTGTAATTCCGTCTGATAGGGCAATGTCTCGCTACCGCCGATGATGCCCCCCAAACTGGGTGATGCTGTGCCATCGATGTTTGCCGTAAAGCTGGTCACATAGCGCTCATTGAAGCGGATAGTCGTTGTCTCGGTG
>PGTJ01000141.1 GCA_002794515.1 Phototrophicales bacterium | reverse complement strand
TCGCCAATCGATGATGTGGTGATGGGGGGTATGTCATTTAGTCGTATCGAACCAACAGGGCGCAATTCTGCCCGTTTTTTTGGCATGGTCTCGTTAGAAAATAATGGCGGTTTTGCCTCTGTTGTTTCACCAGATGTGCGTTTCGATTTATCCAATGCCAACGGATTGGCTTTACACATTTATGGCGATGGTAAACTATATGGTTTTGTTATTCGTTGCGCCAATAATATGCGGATCCGCTACCAAGCCCAATTTTTCACCGAGCCAAATGTGTGGGAGACGGTGTATTTGCCATTTTCGCGCTTTCAACCGATGATTTTCGGCACGATTTTAGCAGGTGCGCCACCGATGAACATTAGCCATATCACCAGTTGTGGATTGATCATCTCCGAAAAACAATTCGGTGAATTCACCCTCGAATTGGCTTGGATTGCCAGTTACCCAGTTTGAAAAGGATTTTTATACATGACCACAGCGCACGATTATGCACAAGCACATGCCCGTCAATTTGAACAAGCGTTATTTGAACTTTTAGCCATACCTAGCATCAGCACCCTGAGCGAACATGCCAATGATGTGGAACGCGCCGCTCAATGGCTCATCGCCCATATGAATCGCATTGGATTACATCCCGAAATTCATCGGCGTGCGGGGTCGCAACCCCTGATTTATGCCGAATGGCTTGGCGCGGGCGATACCGCCCCGACCATCTTACTGTATTGTCATTATGATGTGCAACCCGCCACACTTGAGGATGGATGGGATACCCCGCCATTTACCCCGACTGTTCGAGATGGCAAGGTATATGCGCGTGGGGCGGTGGATAGCAAAAGTCATGTGGTGGCACATCTGAGCGCCATTGAAGCCATGCTCGCCACAGGGCAATGTCCTGTGAACATCAAATTGTTATTTGAGGGCGAAGAAGAGACCGATTCATCGCATATTTTTGAATTTGTGCGCCAAAATCCACAAAAACTCCGTGCCGATGTGTGCATTTTATCTGATGGCAGTATGCCCGATCAACATCAACCGACATTGGTATATGGGTTGCGTGGCATTATCACGATGGATTTTGTGATTACATCCCCACAGCGCGATTTACATAGCGGGCATTATGGTGGGACGGTGCATAATCCCATTCAAGCCATGACTGAAATTTTAGCCCAGTTGCATACCCCTGATGGACGGGTGACAATCCCCCATTTTTATGATGCGGTACGCCCAATCACACCCGAAGAACGGACGTTGTGGTCGCCAGTCGCCGATTGGATTGAACGCGAATGGCGCGCCGTTGCCAACGCGCCGATGCCTTGGGGTGAACCCGATTTTGCCTTGCACGAACGCATCGGGGCGCGCCCGACATTAGAAATTAATGGTATTGCGGGTGGTTTTTGGGGTGAAGGCTTTAAGACAGTATTGCCACATAAAGCATGGGCGAAGATTAGCTGTCGGCTCGTCCCAGACCAAGACCCAATAGCCATCGGACAGGCGGTAAAGGCGCATCTCCTCAGCTTAGTGCCACCAACCGTCAGGGGGGAAGTGCGCTTTTTAGAATCGGGCGCGCCCGGCGTGGTGATTGACCCCACCACACCCCCCATTCAAGCCCTCATCCGTGCTTATGAAAAAGGGTGGGGGGTGAAGCCGTTGCTCAATCGTGATGGCGGGAGCATCCCTGTCATCGCCGCTTTCCAGCAACATCTGGATGCGCCGATTATCCTCATGCCGTTTGGGTATAAAGGCTGTGGGGCGCACAGCACCAATGAATACATGGTCTTAGATATGTTCCATAAAGGAATCGCCACTGCCATTCATTTTCATCAACTTTTTAGCATGATGAAATAAATGATAGGGACGATAAGCGTCATGTGCGTCTATCGTCCCCATAACGGTTGTTGGTTATCGCCACCAGAGTGGGAATAGCGTATTGATGATGTTCAGGCGGTTATTGGTATCTATCCCCGACATGATGACCAAACCGAGTAGCATTCCAAAAAATAATAAAAACACAAGGGGCCAAAAGAAGATGGTCAAAATCGAGGCAATGAGTTTGGTGTCGTTATGAAATGCGAAGCGAATCGGCTCGAATACGCCCAATTCAAACACACTCTGACCGCGTATTGCCGCTTCGACCTTTTGTTGGCTCGCCCAGGCGGCAATATCATTGCCGAATACCAAGCCGATCAAAAAGACCAACCCCGCCATGACCAACCCGATGAATAAATACGTCTTTGTAGACATGGTTTATCCTTTCTGAATACAATTCAACGCCACCATAACGGATAGGCAAAACGACTGCCTGATACGACATTATCGGCAAATGTGCCACCACTATACAATTGTGTTGATTGTCCATTTCCCACATTAATTAGGCTCAGATGTAAGATATTCGGCTGGCGCGGTGCATCTACCACTTGCCAATCGAGAAGTGCTATCGAATTACCATCAGGCGAGATGACGATATTCCCCGTATATCGCCCACGAATGACTCGTGTTTCTAATGCGTTGTTGAGGTCGATATAAAATAGCGAATTGTTGTTGCCACTATGCCCGCCTGCGATATAAAACAAACGTTGATTGTTGGGCGAAAACTGCATGGCGCTAATCACATCGCCTTGAATACCGCCACTGATATTGATGGGATTGCTATTAGGTGAATTAAGGTCTATGACATGCACACTATAACTATTGTTTGGTGTTCGGCTCACCACACCCAGCCATCTGCCATCTGACGAAATGACCGGTGTTGCGGCATTGGTGAAATCGTATGGACGGTTGATGGGTTGGCGGGGCATAATTGCATAGCGCACAAGTGGGTCAGATTGTTGAATATTGTTCATGTTGACCACATATAAATTGGTCGATTCAATGGCGACCCCATCCTGCACCGTGAAGACGATATTTTCGCCATTCGATGAGGCAATCAAGACTGCTTGTGCCGAATCGCTAAAAAACTGTCCACCTGTTGTGCCAGATAAGGCAACGGCGGCGATTTTGTTAGAAATATCCACTGTATAAAATTTCCATGTGCTGTTGTTCCGACATTCCTGCCCCATCAATAATGCCAGGCGATTATCACCCGCAAACGTTACTCTGGCACTGCGGAATTGACAGCCATCATCGGCAAAGATGAGGGTGATTTCTTCTGGCGTGTTTCCACTCGCACGGCGTGATACGATCGCTTCTCTGAATTGACCATTGTTATCGGCGATTATTGCCACCAATGCCGTTGTGTTGTTATTCAAATCAAATGCCGCCACATTATCATAACGGAATTGCTCATTGCCATTGCCCGTCTCGCGTTGGATGTATGTCCCTGTCGGCATTTTTCGATCGACCGCATTGCCCGCAAAGGTGATATAACCAATACGATTGCTATCGGGCGAATATTGCAATGTCCCCATGCCCAAACAGGTCAATGGAGCGGTGGTATCATATTCTTTGGGTGGCGCACCACCATCCATCACATATAATTTCCCCGTGATTCCACCAATATAAAAAGCAAAAAAGCGCCGATTGGGCGAGGCGGCTTGTTCGCCACAAGCGATAACACGGGTGGTATTGTTGGGGATAGCGAAAATTTCGCCTGTCTCGCCTTTATCATTCATAGTGGCGAGGATACCCCGTTCTGGTGTAGAGATATTGGTCATCGATATGCCGTTGGTTATCCATGTTAAGATGGGTCCGCCATTGCCTGCGGTTTCACCACCGCCACAAGCAGAAATGATCATGCTCATCAGCATGATGAAAATAATCAACAAACCGCGTTTTTGTGACATGCACACATCCTTTTTGATGAAATGACAATCAGACCTACCTCTATGATAACGAATGTTGCAGGTAATTCAAAATGAGGATATGTTCATCAATGGCTTATGGGGTTTTTTAGCAATTTCAGTTAAAATAAAAATGGTTTTATCACGAAAGAATAGGCACTTATGCGGACATTTACCTATTATGTTGGGGCGCATTTGGTCAATGAATTGAGCATTGCGGGCGCTGTCGATGAAATTTTGCACGATGGACGTGACATCATTCATGTGAGCCTCATCACAGGCGAGTCGCTGATGATTCACCTCATCGATAGTTCGATCCCCGCTTATGAAGTCAAACATATTTTGCGTGATAACACCCAAAATGGACATTATACCCTGTTCATTTTGTGGTGTGATATGCTCCTGCCCGATCCTGGCACAAAAACTATCTTGCAAGATTGGCATCATGCTTTGCGTGATGTGTATGACGGGCGCATTTATGCTTATAAAATTTATATGCAACAACTGTTTATCTTCCCTGTATATTTTGATATGCAACCGTATCAGGATTATCATGTCGCCCGTTATGGTGATAATATTGATGTGGGCGCATTGCGTTGTCATGTGGTACATACAACGGTGGATGGTCTGAACGGCGCATGGCGTGTGGCGACATTCGATGGCGATCCAGAGAGTTATCATCGACAACGCGCAGAAAAAATCACCCGTCCTTCTAGCCCTTTAGATGCGTATTTTATATTGTTGGGTGTGCCGATTGGCGCAGACCGCGAGACGGTCAAGCGGGCATATCGCCTCTTGGCGCGTCAATATCATCCCGATTTGAACACCGACTCCCAAGCCCACCAACGCATGCAAGAGCTGAATATCGCCTATGCCATGATTATCAAAGCCATAGACGAAGCAGAAAATCGCAATGGATTATGAAAAATAAAAAGGAAAAATTTTTATGTCTGAATTTGTGACCACACAGCAACAACATCATATTTTTGAAATCACGCTCAACCGCCCCGATAAACGGAATGCCATGAATTGGGAGCTGATGAACCAGCTCGAAGCCGCCATAGACCACGCCGAAAATTTAGTGGATGTTCGGGCGGTCATCGTGCGTGGTGAAGGCAAAGGATTTTCTGCGGGCGTTGACCTGATGGGATTCAATGATATGGTCAATATTTATGGTGAGGGCTGGCGCGACCATCTTTTTCCGTTGACCGCCACGTATCAACGCATCTTGGGCAAATTCGAGCGCAGTCGGCATCCGACCATCATCCTCATGCACCAATATTGTTTGGGGATGGCATTTGAATTGGCGTTGGCGTGCGATTTTCGCCTTGCATCCACAGGCACACAAATGGGGTTGCCAGAAACTCGTTTGGGCTTGATCCC
This sequence comes from Phototrophicales bacterium, assembly GCA_002794515.1. Lineage (GTDB taxonomy): Bacteria > Chloroflexota > Anaerolineae > Aggregatilineales > Phototrophicaceae. The sequence continues at coordinate 1,431 of PGTJ01000141.1, read as the reverse complement.
TGATGTGGGTGGCACAACCCGTCTGACGCGCTTGGTGGGGATTGGGCGAGCGAAAGAACTCATCCTCACAGGGCGTACATTTAGCGCCGAAGACGGCGAAAAATGGGGTATTGTGAATGCTGTCGTATCACAAGATGAATTACATGCTAAAGCGGTCGCCTTAGCCGATGAACTCGCCAATTGTGCGCCCCTCGCCGTGAGTTATGCCAAGCGCGTCATCAACGACCTCGCCGATGTTGAACGTGGCTTACAGATGGAAGCATGGGCGCAAAGCATTTTGATACGCACCGAAGATTTTGCCACGGGCGCACAAGCCATGTTGCTCAAAGAAAAACCCCTGTGGAAGGGGAAGTGATTGTTTGGAACAAAACCTTCTCCCAAATCGTCATAAAGGCGAATCCTTCATACACATTTGGGAGAAAAGTTGATGTTTCGCAAATTTATTTTACTCACATTGGTTGTCATGATGATGATCTTGAGCGTGGCATGTTCGCCATCAAATAGTGCAGAAGTGACCTTGCCACAGGTCTCATACCATCAACCATCTATTGCCCCCTCTTTCATCTCTGAATACAATTAAACATCAAACGATGTGTCCTGAATATTCGGAGATGATGAATGTATAATAGATTAAAATTGCTATTCCCCTTGATGCTGATATTCCTCGTCACAGCCATTGTTCAAGCAGAACCGACCGCCCAAATTGATTTGAAGCAAATCCGATTGCCAGAAAATTTCACAATAGCCCTTTACAATGCCGATGTGCGTGGCGCACGCTCGATGACCATCGGCGATAATGGCACGGTGTTTGTTGGTACACGCGGGGCAGGGGTGGTCTATGCGTTGGTCGATGCCGATGGTGATCATATTGCCGAAACCCGCTATATCATTGCCCGTGACCTGAATAGCCCCAACGGGGTGGCATTTCATGACGGCAGTTTGTATGTGGCAGAAATCAGCCGTATTTTGCGTTATGATGACATCGAGTCGCGGCTCAATAATCCACCGCGCCCTGTTGTCGTTTATGATGATTTCCCACGCGATGCACATCATGGCTGGAAATATCTGCGTATCGGACCCGATGGCATGTTATATGCGCCTATCGGTATGCCGTGCGATATTTGTAATATGCGCCCCCCATACGGCACGATTTATCGGATGAATTTAGATGGCACAGGCGCAGAGATGGTGGCGCAAGGGATTCGCAACACGGTAGGCTTCGATTGGCATCCCGAAACAGGGGAATTGTGGTTCACCGATAATGGCAACGATGCGATGGGGGACGATTTGCCACCCGATGAACTCAATCGTGTATCGACTATCGGTGAGCATTTCGGATTTCCGTTTTGTCTCGGTGGATTTTATAACGAGCGCCGTTTTGGTCAACGTGATTGTAGCGAATTCACCGCGCCCGCCCAGTTACTCCAAGCC
>PGTJ01000699.1 GCA_002794515.1 Phototrophicales bacterium | reverse complement strand
GCCGAAGGTCAACCAGCACAATTAAAAGCCGCGCTCGGCGCAGAATCGATTAATGTCACCTTTGCCGAGACATCCACCGCCGAAAAAGCCCGTGAGACACTAGTCAATATGGTAGACCGCGCTCAGATTGACCGCAAAACCTTGCGCTTATATCTACAAAATGCCGCCTATGCCATCCCCAACGTGGTTAATAAACTCAACGAATTGGGCTTACACCCGTTATCGCTCACCCTCACCCAACCCACATTGGATGATGTGTTCTTACAAGTCACTGGTCAACGTTTCGTAGATGAAAACACAGACGAACCCCCTGCCGCAGCTGTTGCCTAATCATCTCTTTATAAAAGGAAAAACGGATATGACTGCAATCACAAAATCATTACCACAAGCACAAATCACCAGCAAAAAATCCAGAGGGATGCCCTTATGGAGACAAATCACCATGATGACATGGCGCAATTTGGTCATCATTCGTCGCACACCTGCATCGGTCATCCCTGGATTGATGATTAGTGTGTTTTTCTTGTTTATTTATGAAGCTTCGCTCAGTGGTGC
>PGTJ01000700.1 GCA_002794515.1 Phototrophicales bacterium | reverse complement strand
GCCTTGCTTAACGATTAAAGTCAAGAAAAGGGGCTTAAAAAAATTATGAAGCGGTTAGCCATTGTTTTAATTGTACTGGGTGTTTGTGCCATATTTGTCGGCGCATCATTGGCGATGTCGTCTACAGGTGTGGTCTCAGATGCCCCGATGAGTTCTGTATCAGCCAATTTGCCTCCAGAAGGGGCGACTTATGCTGGCTCAGATTCGTGTTTTCAATGTCATAGCGACCAACATCGCAATTGGAGCAACACAATCCATCCCAAGATGATTCAGGACGCTGTAGCCAACCCATCGGTGATCATGGCAGATTTTGCTGTCGGCGAAGAGGTTCGTGTAACCACCCTAAATGGTGAAGAGCGTGCTTATACTGCTGAAGATGTGCGCTTTACAATGGGTGTGAAATATCGCCAACGCTATATTGCCGAGACATCGGATGGTCAATATGTGGTATTGCCAGGTCAATGGAATGTTGATGATGGTATGTGGGTGACGGCGACTCCATCTGCCGATTGGTTGAAAGATTGTGCAGGATGCCACACCACAGGGTTTAATGT
>PGTJ01000287.1 GCA_002794515.1 Phototrophicales bacterium | reverse complement strand
TGTCCCCCGCCCAAAATCGCCTGATGCAAATGGGCGATGGTATAACCCGAATGCAAATGATCTTGTAAAGCAGAAAATGGTTGTGGTTTGGCATCGACAAACACATGCACATCGGCATCTTCATCGGTCAGATGCAGATGCAACACCAATCCAGAACGCGATAACCGCGCCGATAAATCGAGCGGAAAAGTGCCGATTAATCGAAACCAACCCGATTGCCCACCATCTAAGAAGGTTTGAACGCGATGGGTATAGGCTTGGCTGATGAGACCAGCAAACGGGTCATATAACCGATACCCCATCATATCCAGATGATCGAACAATAAATCGCCAACTTGGACTTGTGTTTGATTAGAATAAAAATGCAGACTGTCCCACTGTATCGCCATGTATCTCCTCACGGGGGTGATTATCGGTATCGGCATAACACACAATGCTCCCCACATCCACAAAACCCGCATCACGACAGATGCGCCTGTCGATTTCGATCTCGCCAGATGTAAATACGATGCGTTTGCCCTTTTGGGCGGCAATAGCGATGGCTTTATGTTGGATGAGTTTGAGCGTGTCACTGGTGCGGAATTGATTCATTACGGCAAGGGCACTGATATGTGCTGTTGCACCATAAAATGTGAGGCGTGCCACACCAATAGGCAACTGGTCTAGGTATAAGATGATATCCGATTGATTGCCAAGCGCAATATCGCGGAGGGTTTTGCCGATATACACCGGCTCAATGCCATGTGTCACTACATTATAGTGAGCATTACGCCATACATACCACCACACAGCACTATCATGTGGATTATGTACCAGTTCAAAGCGTTTATCATCTAATGGCGGAATGCGGGGCAAGGTCTCATCGGGGTCGATGGTGTAGGTCATAATCGAAATTTCGCGCTCGACACGCAATCCTAATTCACGCAGGCTTTTGGCGAATACAGGCAAATATAACCCCTCGACATAATAAATGCGCTTTTTACGTTTGAGTTGCTCAAGGCGTTGTAAGCCATTTTCGATGTCTTTGGTGGGTATCCACGCCGTATTACGACGTGGGGTGATGTAATTCAGATCTGGCATAGTGTTCTGTGGATGATATAAGACATCGACCAAACCGACTTTTTCGCTCATCGCCCCCAAGCTGAGGTGGGTATAATTCAGGTGTTCCTGAACCGCACGCAAGATTATGCGCGATTGTTTTATATCACTATCTGTCATAACATATGACAACTTTCCTAAATCAACCGTGTTGTTAGGAATATCATATCACACCGTCACCAAAAGGGGATTATACGCCTGTTTGGGTTGCGATAGAGTTCGGTTTTAATCTGTTACATCACGCCACAAAGGTGAATAAAATCATGGTCATAGCGATGCCGATAAGCGTGCCAGCGATGACTTGCGCGGGCGTATGACGATTCAGCTTAATCCGCGCTAAGCCAACAATAAGGATTAATGGGGCAATGATTAGCCCGACTGTCCAACTGAATAACAAACCACAAGTCACCGTCGCCCCTGCGATGCAAATGGCGTGAATACTGATTTGCCACATCATGGTGATGCCCAACATCACTCCCAATTGCACAAAACTGAACAGGGCAAAAGCGGGCATCACGCTGGTGGTGGCGACAAGGCGCAACAAGGCAAAGGCGATGCCACTGCCGAGCATCGTCACCAAAAAGGGTGCAATGCGTTGTTCACGCACTTCGAGATGCAAATCGGTAATCACACCGCGTTTGACTTGCACGGCGATGAATATCAACGGAATCAGGCACACAGCCGCAATATAAATAAATGCCCATAATAAACCCTCACCACTATTTGACGCATCTTTGAAGGCAATTGGGAACGCCAATGTCGCCCAAACCACAGGCGGGCTAAACACATCCGAAACGATGCGTTCCCACGATATATCGTAATCTTTTGTACCAACACGCATATCACCCTCTGGCAAAACACTTTTTATATTCATTCTAATATAGCACAACCTGTTTTAAGAGGCGATGAAAAAATTTTTGTGAAGCATATAAATCTATCCAATTACCTATTCTGATAGACCTCTAATAAAAATTATGCAATAATGTGATTAATTGCATAATTTGAGTTTAATTGATAAAAGCGCACATCCATGCTAAAATTTAACGAATGGGTCAGAAGACATCACCACTCATCACAAAGTCGTCAGAGGAGCGATGCTGTGCAAATTGGCGGGCGTTACGAAATTATCGAGACCATCGGTATCGGTGGTATGGGGTCGGTGTATAAGGCACTCGACCAAAAAACCGGGATATATGTTGCCATCAAGCACCTCAAGCCAGAAGCCGTTGCCAAAGATGCCAGCCTCGTCAAACGCTTTGCCCGCGAGGCAGAAGCCCTGCGCCAACTGGATCATCCGAATATCGTCAAAATTTTAGATACCGACCACATTCAAGACCAGCATTTTCTGGTCATGGAATTGGTCACAGGTGGCTCGTTGGCGCAAAAAATCCGCGAAAATCATCGCTTTTCGATAGATGAGGTGATGCGTTTGGGCTTAGAACTATCTGATGCGCTCACCCGCGCTCATCATTTGCGGATTATCCACCGCGATATCAAACCCGCCAATGTGTTAATCGCCGCCGATGGCACACCGCGCCTGACCGATTTTGGTGTGGCACGATTAGATAACGAAGAACGCATGACACAAAGTGGTGTGGCAATTGGCACGCTGGATTATATCGCTCCAGAGGGGCTAAACGGCGTGGTGGATGACCCGCGTTCTGATATTTGGTCGTTTGGGGTGATGTTATTTGAATTGCTCACCGGTCAACGCCCATTCACGGGCAAAAATATCAGCCAAATCGTGAAATCTATCCTTGTCGATACCCCGCCCGATTTAGAAAGACTCCGCCCAGATGCGCCTATCGGCTTGGTAGATCTCATCGGTCGCATGTTACAAAAAGACCCATCAGACCGCATCGGCAGTATCCGCTTGGTCGGCGCGGAATTAGAAAATCTCTTGGCAAAGCAAGTGGGTGACGCACCAGTCATGCCACGCATCACCACCGAAACACCCCGCCCTATCGCCATTCGGCATAATCTGCCCGCCGATACCACATTATTTGTCGGCAGAGATACCGAACTGACCGAATTGCGCCGTCTGGTGACATCATCCAGAATTCGCCTTGTGACGATTGTGGCACAAGGGGGCATGGGCAAAACACGCCTCGCGCTGGAATTGGGACATCAATTCGCGGGCATCAGTCATGAAACAGACCTCAATACCGAACAACGCATTCATTGGCAACATGGCGTGTTCTTTGTGGCACTCGCGCCGTTGCATAATCCAGATGACATCATCGGGGCGATTGGCAACGCGGTTGGATACACCTTCCAAACAGGCGAAGATAACAAAGCGCAATTACAAACTTTTTTGAGCGATAAACACCTGTT
>PGTJ01000127.1 GCA_002794515.1 Phototrophicales bacterium | reverse complement strand
GATGAGCCGTGCGGCATTGCGGGATAAGTCGTTGTTGCCACAAGCCGTTTATGGCTATTTCCCCGCCAATAGTGACGGCAATGACCTGATTATTTGGGATGTGGATGAATTCGTCAATACGGGCAAAAAGGTAGAACGCGAACGATTTAGCTTCCCACGCCAATCGGCTGGCGAATACCTGTGCATCAGCGATTATTATGCACCAATCGACTCCGATATGGTGGATGTGGTCGCCTTGCAAGCCGTGACCGTTGGCGAGGTGGCGACAGAATTTTTCGAGAAATTGCAAAAGGCAGATAATTATAGCGAAGCCTATTTCTTTCATGGGTTAGCTGTACAAGCGGCAGAAGCCACCGCCAATTATATGACGGCACATATCCGCAAAGAATTGGGCATCGCCGAAAATCGGGGCAAACGGTATAGCTGGGGATACCCCGCCTGCCCCGATTTAGACGACCACCAAATTGTATGGCGCTTGTTGCCCCAAACGGCAGAAATCAACCTGACATTGACCAAAGAGAGTTATCAGATCGTGCCAGAGCAAAGCACCGCCGCCATCTTCGCCCATCATCCCGATGCCAAATATTATAGTGTGGGCAATATCGACCGTAGCGAACAAATTCTGGGCGCACTCGAAACCGAAACAATGTCATAAAATCAATGCACTAACGCCTTCACTGGATTGCGATGTATTGCCAGATGTGTTGTGCATCTGGCAATACATCCTGCGGAGATGCTCGCATGTCTACCACCCTACACAAACTCATCATCAAAAATTTTAAGCAATTCGATGAAATCGAAATCGAATTGGGTAATATTGTTGTGTTTGTGGGTCCGAATAACAGTGGCAAAACGACCGCATTACAGGCGCTCAGTTTGTGGCAAATCGGGGTAGAAACATGGCAATATAAACAAGAAGAGACAAAAAATGGTGAGCGTGTGGCGATTAATCGTCTGGATTTGACGGCTATCCCCAATAAAGATGCCCGTATGTTATGGCGTAACCTCGTCACACATCAGCGTGGTGCGAAAAAAAATGCCTTCGACATCACCATCATTGTCGAAGGCATCACCAATGGCGAACGATGGCGCTGTGGCATGATTTTTCGGTTTGATAATAACGAATCATTTTATTGTCAACCACTTAAAGGACAAACCCCCCCGATTCCGGATGGCGCAAAACATATCCGTGTCGCGTTATTACCGCCCATGTCGGGGCTGATGCTAGAAGAACCCCTTCTGCAGAGAGGGCGTATTAATGTCTTGATTGGTGAAGGACAAACCGCCCAAGTCATGCGAAATTTGTGTTATTTGGTTTATGAAAAAAATGACCAAACGGGTCATTGGGATATGATTACCCAAATTGTGAAAGACCAATTTGGCGTATCACTCGGGGTGCCGTCTTACAATGCTGGACGTGGCATTGTCGAATTAACTTATCAAACCCCGACTGGTGTAACGCTTGACCTATTAACAGCTGGTAGCGGAATGCGCCAGCTCATTTTATTGTTGGTTTATATTTACCTCCATCCAAATACAATATTGTTATTAGATGAACCTGATGCCCATTTAGAATTTTTGCGTCAACAAGCGGTATATCAGCTCATCAGCACGAGCGCACAAGCACAACAATCACAAGTGATTATCGCCAGTCATGCTGAAGGCATTTTAGAAACCGCCGCTCAACGCGATATTGTCATCGCATTTATCGGCAAACCCCATCGGATGAACCAACTCGATCATTTGAAACGTGCCTTACGCGAATTTCCATATGTCGATTATTATCTCGCCGAGCAGAACGGCTGGGTTCTGTACTTAGAAGGAGCAACCGATCTGGCTATTTTGCAAGCATTCGCCAAGAAACTACATCATAACGTCTTGCCCTTTTTAGACCGGGTATTTATGAAAGAAATCTTGGTCAAATATCTCGATTCTGACCGTACAAGCCTCGCCAATAAACATTTTTATGCCCTCAAAGATGAAGCCTTGCCTGAATTAATCGGCATCCTCATTGTAGATAATCCACCTAACAGCAAAAAACTAGAAGACAAGCCCCACTTTCGGCAATTAAAATGGAGTCGGCGAGAGATCGAGAATTACATCGCTATACCAGAAGTCTTGGTAGCATATGCAGGCGAAAATGGGCACCTAATGCAAAACCTGATACAAGACCGCATTCCTCCTGTTGCCCTCAGAGACCGCGAGGATAGATGGTGGCACATCACCAAAATGAGTGATGACTTTTTAGACCCGTTATTTGAAACCTATTATCAAGAATTGGGATTACCGAATTTGATACGGAAGACCAATTATCACATTCTGGCAAATTATCTCACCCCAGACCAAATTCACCCCGAAATTATCGAAAAGCTCGATGCAATTTATGATGTGGCACAACGGGCAAAACCACGCCAATAATCACGGTTCATAAATGGTCACATCCAATCGAGATTTCTCCAGCCACATGGTCAACACTTGGCGGATTTCGCCCCATTCATACCGATTGGCTAATGGGGCGATGGCGAGGCTTTTGATGCCGAGCAGTGGATATTCGCGTGCAAGACGAATCGCTACCGCCTGAACATAACGCAGGCGTGTTGCACCAACGGATGATTCGCGCACTGCCATGAACATCAATTGTGGCTTGCTCTCGCGCCAGATCCATATATCACCTGCTCGGATGCGCCCTGCGCGACAAGCACGCTGATACATGGCAAAGGCAGGTGGATAGGTTTGCATGAGGCGTGTTTCGATCATCCCCAATTCGGTGCGCCCGCGTGCATTATGCCCAAATGCCAATATTTGAGCGGTGGTCTGTAGTGGGTCTCCAGTGACAGATGTGATAGGCATTATGGTCTCTCGGTTTCTGCCGCCTGCCAATCGGGTGATGGTATTGGGGTCGGGTTACAATATGGATCATTTTGGTTGCCATAGGGGTCTACCGTGCGCGTCAGATAGCACACATCCCATGTTGCTTGTTGCCATGGATACCAGGTCACACTCGGTTGTGGGATGATAAAATTACCCGTATTGGCGGGTGGGGTCACAAATAGCACAGGGGCTGATGGTGTGACGGTTGGGGCGAGGGTCGATGTGGGGAATGCCGTCCATGTTGGGGTTGGTGTGGGTTGGGTGGATGTCGGCATGATGATTGGCGTAACAGGCGTTGGTGTTGATGTGCGAGTTGGTGTGGGCGGAATGCGTGGTGTAACGCTGGGTGTCGCAGTAAACACCTGCGTTATGGCTGGTATAGGGGTTGTCGTGACAGTTGGACTAGGTGATACAATCACACTTGGCACAACTGTGGCGGTTGGTGTTGGGGTCATCGGCACATCCGATAACACATCAGAGGCTGGGGGTTGCTCTGGATTGGTCTCCAACAACGGTACGATTTCATCTAAAATGGTTTGTGTGGACGGTATCGCCTGAACACCCTCTATTTGGGTTAGAAACTGATGCGTTGCCACCAAAAAATCGTATTCTCGTGCTGTTAAGTCATTATTATAGCGCAAAATATCATCAATTGCAGAGGCTAAATCTGATAAGTTGGTCGCATAATCTGCCCCACGCAGACGTAATTGTTGGATTTCATCGAGGCGTGTTTCGGCGAGGTGTATCAATACCGTCTCTGTATTTCCGACAATGGTCGAGATGAAAACCACGACCGATTCCCACCAGCGTTTGACAGCATATAAGGTATCGCCAGGCAAGGCATTGGATGATGCGGCAACCGTCCCCGCAGAACCTGCAAACACCACTAACAAGGCGATGATGATTGCGGCGGCATTTTTGCGCCACATATCAAAGCGCGGGCGAATGATTTTGCGTGTATCAAATGCCTGCATGAGGTGTGCTTGGAGGGTATCGACTTTGGTATCGGACATGGTGACGGGTTTTAGTTTTTTGGTCAATAGTGCGAGGCGCAATTCTTGGCGCAACGAATCGGCATATTGTGGATATTGCTGGACACAAGCATCCACAGTGGCGCGTTTGGTCAACACCGCATCAATGCACACGGCGAGGATATGGGCGTAATGTTCATCAGTCAGTGGCATTATGATAATCCTGATAAAAATTCATCGCCGTCAAAACCCATTTGCTTGAGCAATTGGGCAAGTGTTTTGAGGGCGCGGTGCTGTAGAGCTTTAATGGCATTCACTTTTTTATCCATGATGAGTGCCGTTTCTTCTAAACTTTTCTCTTCGATAAAGCGCAACACCACCACTTCTTGTTGCGATGGTATCAGTTTGCTAATAGCATGATGCAAGGCTTGAGCCATCTGCTTGCGTAATAACTGAATATCAGCATGTTCATCAATCTGTTGCACCATGATACTATCATCCAGTTCATCTTCTGTGCCACGTCGCCCAATTTTACGATAATAATCCACCAATCGCGCATGGGCAATGCGATATAACCACGCCAAAAATGGCTTGCCCATATCGTGATAGGTTGGCAAATCTTTGAGGGCGCGTGTGAACACATCGGCGGTCATATCTTCTGCCAGATGAATATCATTTAGGCGGTAATACATATACCGAAAAATTGCCTGCACATGCGCTCGATAGAGTTGCGCGAATGCCTGTGCATCGCCCGTTTTTGCCAATTGAATCATGCGTTGCTCTTCAACGCGCTTCACATCAACCTCGTCAGATGTGGGCGGAATCGGGTTGATACTATGATTACCGCCACTATATGAATAAAGTTACGCTTCTGTGTACATCATAACCCAAAGTGAGGCAAAAGACAGATTAAAAATTGTCACGATATCGACTTTGAGCAATTGTGTGCGTTATGCAAAACATTGTGGTATTATTAAGGGCATGGCAGGCTAAAAACGATTGATATAAATATGATAGGACACAAATTACGTAACCGTTACGAAATCCGTGAACATCTTGGTGATGGATCCACAGCCACCGTCTACAAAGCCTTTGATGAACGCCTAGAGCGCGAAGTCGCCATCAAGATGTTGTTACCCCATGTGCGCGAAAGCACGCGCAAACGTTTCTTTCAGGAGGCGACATCGGCGGCGAAACTCAATCATCCCAACATCATGGCAATTTTTGATATTGACCAAGAAGGCGATCGACACTTTTTGGTGGTGGAATATGTAGACGGCTTATCGCTATCGGCATATGTGCCATCATCACCCGAAGTGATTGTCGATTTGGGCAGTCAAATCGCCAATGCCTTACAATATGCCCATGAACGGCAAATCATCCACCGCGACATCAAACCTGCCAATATCAAAGTGACACCTGCTGGTCAGGTGAAAATCATGGATTTGGGCTTGGCATTGCCTCATGATGCCAAGCGGGTCACAGCACATGGCATGGTCATCGGCACACCGGCGTATCTGTCTCCAGAGCAAGCACAAGGCATGAAACTGGATAACCGTACCGATATTTATTCGCTCGGCATCGTATTGTATGAGATGGCGACCGGTCAACTGCCGTTTAATGCCGATGATATTGGCGCATTGTTGTTGCAACAAGTCAAACAACCCCCACCACCCTTGCGGAATATCGTCCCAACCATTCCGATGGCGCTGGAAAATGTCATCTTGAAAGCGCTCGAAAAAAATCCGAACCGCCGTTATCAATCGGCGGCGGCGCTGGCGAGCGCGCTTGAAGCCAGTTTGAACCCTACCGCAGAGGATGAAGTGCCTGTAGATGTCGATACCACTCATAAACGTCCTGCATGGGCAGAGACCTTACAAACTGCCGCACAAAAACGAGATGGTGGCACGCGTAAACGTACCCTGCGAATTATTTTGGCAGATGACCACACCATCTTACGTAAATCATTGGCAAATTTGCTCGAAACACACGATGAATTTGTCATTGTCGCAGAAGCGGGTGATGGCGAATCGGCGTTGCAACAAACTGTCTCTATTGTGCCAGATGTGTTGTTGCTCGATCTCAATATGCCCATTCGTGGCGGTTTAGATATTCTACCCGAAATTCGGCGCACCGCCCCCAGTGTGAAGGTGCTTATCCTCACTGGACGCGAAGAAGATGCCTATATCGTCCGCGCACTGCGTGCAGGGGCGCATGGTTACATCCTTAAATCGGCTGATGAAAGCGATTTAGTCGAGGCGCTCAAAAAAGTGGCACAAGGACAATTGGTACTAGGACGTGGTGTAGCAGAAAAAATTGTTGGGGGGGTGTTATCTGACCAAGCGCCCGATAGCGTTCGCCTGACCGACCTCGACCAACGGGTGTTATTACACATTGCATCGGGCAAAGAGAATGAAGAGATTTCTAAAGAATTGAATATCCCACTCATCGAGCTAATAGAGCAGATAGCCAATATCATGAAAAAATTGGGGAGCAAAGACCGTTACGCCACCGCGCTGAAAGCATTGCGTGAAGGGTATATTTTGCTCGATGATTTACACGACCTCGACCGCTCATCATAGATGCGGAGACGCGCTCAGGCGCATCTCTTATCATCTATGAATCATCCGATACCGATTTTATTGACATCACACTTGAATTCTGATATTCTTTTAACAGAACACATGTACCATTTTTATCGTCAAATAGGTAAAAATATGATATAGTTAAATTGGGTGATATTCACCAATACATCCCGCACGCAAATTTCGCCAATCATCTGGCGAGATGTGGAAGGACATGCGAATGACTTTTTATAATGACGATTATGATGAAGATGACGATTACGATGAGGATGAAGAGGAAGGCTCGCCTGATCGCCTAAAAGGGGCAATTAATCCTTTTTCGGGCGGTGGCGGTGGCTTGCCCGGACCTTCACGCTTTGGTGGGGGTAGTGGCTCATCAGGCTCTGGTGGCTCATCCCCATTTGGTGGTGGCTCTGGCTCGCGTTTTGGCAGTGGGTCTGGTTCATCAGGCTCTGGTGGCTCATCCCCATTTGGTGGTGGCTCTGGCTCGCGCTTTGGCGGTGGGTCTGGCTCATCAGGCTCTGGTAGCTCATCCCCATTTGGTGGTGGCTCTGGCTCGCGCTTTAGCTCTGGTGGCTCTGGCTCATCGGGCGATAGCGGCTCGCGCTTTAGCTCTGGTGG
>PGTJ01000199.1 GCA_002794515.1 Phototrophicales bacterium | reverse complement strand
TATCCACCTGTTGTGCCACGACTGGATTCGAGATAATATCTTCCGACGATGGCACAGATTGCCCGGTCGTTGGCGAGGCAATAGCCGATATACTATTATCCACCTCATTCGTATCGCGCAGACAGCCTGTCATGATGAGGGTTAACATTCCTAATAAAATTAAAAGTTTAGTCGAATTTGCCATCGTTCATTGCTCCTAGCAGTGTGCCAGCTTGTACACCTTAATTATAGCGAACTTATCACAAAACCACACCTACAATTCACCATGTTCTCTATTGTTCTCTCTGATAAAGTACGTTACATTAGGCGTGATTTATATCAGGATATATCAGGTAAAAAGATGATCGACAATATCCAATGGCTTGGGCATGGCAGTTTTGTCATCCAAAGTGATCCTCTCATTTATATCAATCCGTGGCGAATCACCCGTAAAGTGTTCCATCCCGATGTCATCCTCATCGGACATGAACATCACCAACATTTTTCCATACCCGATATCGAGAAGTTGCGCGGTGCAGATACAAAAATCATCGGCAATTCAGCCATTATCGAACAATTGCCAGAGACCATATTACTACGTCAATGGAATACGATCAATATCGGCAGAGCGAGTATCAAAGCCGTGCCAGCATATTCACCACATCACCCCAAACATCCTATCGAAGCGGGGGGATTGGGGTTTATCATCTCGTTAAATTTTTATGATATTTATTATGCAGGCGATACACAAATTATCCCAGAAATGAGTCATATCCAGCCCGATATTGCCATTTTGCCCATTGATGCAAATGGCACATTGAGTGTAGAAGATGCGGTCGAAGTCGTGAAAATGATGCGTCCTCGTTGGGTGATGCCGAGTAATTGGGGGTATCCTAACGAAGGGGCGACCATTCATGATGCCCAACGGTTTCAGCGATTGGTTGGCAATTTTGCCAATGTTATTATTCCTGAACAAAGCAATTAGGAGCGAATATGTATCGTATTACCCGTTTTATCGTGAGTTTACTTGTGTTGTTACTGACCAACAGCATGTTATTGGCGCAACGTCCCGATGCCCCACCATACGCCCTACGTGGCGATTATGCCGTTGGTACACGCGATTTTGTGATTGAAGATGCCAACCGTCCATTAACAGCGACCATCTGGTATCCCGCTCAAAATCCTGATAATCTGCCACAAACGACAGAATATCGTCTGAATATTCTGCGTTACGAAAATGGACGTGCCTTGCGAGATTCTCTGCCTTTCGCTGATGGTGCGCCCTACCCTGTGATTTTATTTTCGCATGGCAGTGGTGGATATCGCTTTCAAAGTACCTTCTTGACCGAGCATCTGGCTAGTTATGGATTTATTGTGCTGGCTGTTGATCATCCAACCAACACGATTGTCGATGGGCTAAATCGTGAGGCATTCGTACGAAATATACCAGCCAATTTTGCTTACCGACCGCAAGATATGCTACGCCTCATTGCATTTGCTGAGGAACTCAATACCGATGGCGATTTTGCAGGATTACTCGATATGAACACCCTCGCCGTCATTGGGCATTCATTTGGTGGATATACCGCCTTGATGCTTGGTGGCGCACAATTGAATTTCGATAAATTAGATGCAATTTGCGAGACTGCATCCGATTTATTTCAAAATGCCTGCTTTGTAGGCGACTTTGAGACACAAATCAGTCAATTATGGGGATACAACACCCCGCCTATTGGCGCATGGGACAGCCTAACCGACCCTCGCATCAAAGCTGTTGTTGCACTCGCCCCATGGAATGCGCCGATTATCAGCATCGACTCCAACACACCCTACCCGCCTACCCTCATCATCGCGGGATCTGCCGATAAAACCACACCCGTAGAACGCGATGCACGTCAATTTTATGCCATGCTCCCGCCACAAACCACCACCTATATCGAATTAGAAAATGCGGGACATTTTATTTTTGTCGATAAATGCTTCGCCCAAGCCATTCAATTCGGATTTTTTAGTAGTTGTTCCGACCTTGTGTGGGATATGGATAGGGCGCACGACCTGACCAATCACTTCGTCACGGCATTTCTATTAGACACCCTGACAGGTGATGAAAATGCTCAAACCATCCGCCAACAAGATGACTTTATAGGGGTGTCTATTCAACGCCCATTCATTCGTGCCGATAGGCGCACATTGCAGATTATCGCCAGCGCCCCGCATGACCCCAACGCCTTCACACAAGGATTGGTATATCACAATAACTTATTTTATGAGAGTGCGGGTTTATATGGGCAATCATCCCTACGCGAAGTGAATCCAGAAACGGGCGAAGTGTTACGCCGTGTGGATTTGCCACCAGATTATTTCGCAGAGGGGTTAGCATTGGTGGATGATCGCCTCATTCAAATCACATGGCGCGAGAACACCGCTTTTGTATATGACATCGACACCTTCGAGCAAATCAGTACATATACCTATGAAGGCGAAGGTTGGGGGTTATGTTATGATGATGATGTTTTATATATGAGTGATGGATCAGATAGCATCACCATCCGTGACCCACAAACATTTGAGGTCATCGACACTTTTTCCGTCACATTAGATGGAATGCCCGTGACGCGCATCAACGAATTGGAATGCCCACCAAACGAAGATTTTATCATCGCCAATGTGTGGCAAACCCAATATGCTATCATCATCAACAAATATACAGGGATTGTGACGGTTGTATTAGATGGGCTTGACTTAGTCAATCGTGCTTACGAAAATAGCACACAATCGGTCGATGTGTTCAATGGCATCGCTTATGACTCTGTCACCAATACATGGTATATGACGGGCAAATGGTGGGATACTATGTTTGTTGTCGAATGGTAGCTAAAAACATCGCTATGGGGCATCGATGATATATCATGCCCCATAGATGTTACGCCGCGGGGGTCAAAGAGCCATCTGACCAGACGAGCTTATCACCACTGGCGCTATAGATATGTGGCGGGATTAACCCGTTAATCACATCACCATCAATCTCTACACGGCGAATATCTGTCCTGCCCGGTATCTCGAACATGACATCTAACAACACTTTTTCGATAATAGAGCGCAAACCACGCGCCCCTGTCTCACGTTTGATAGTTAGATCTGCCGCCGCGCTCAATGCCGATTCGTGGAATATCAATTCGACATTATCCAACGACAATAAGTGTTTATATTGTTTGACCAGCGCATTCTTTGGCTCGGTGAGGATTTTCATTAACGCATCGCGGTCGAGGGCATCAATACTGACTAATACAGGCAGACGACCTATCAATTCTGGGATAAGCCCGAATTGCATCAAATCTTCTGGTGTGGTTTTGCGGAGCAGGCTAGATAAATCATCTTTAACTCGTTCTGCCGTTGCCCCAAAGCCCATAGCCGTGCTTGTGCCTAGACGTTTGCGGATATGATCGTCTATACCATCAAATGTCCCACCACAAATGAACAAGATGTTACGGGTATCAATTTGCAAAAATTCTTGATGTGGATGTTTGCGCCCACCTTGTGGTGGCACATTCGCCAGTGTGCCTTCAATAATTTTCAGCAATGCTTGTTGTACTCCCTCGCCCGATACATCGCGGGTGATAGAAGGGTTATCATTCGACTTGCGGGCGATTTTATCGATTTCATCAATATAGATGATGCCTTTTTCGGCACGGGCAATATCGCCATCGGCGGCTTGGATGAGGCGGAGCAGAATGTTCTCGACATCTTCACCCACATAACCCGCTTCGGTGAGCGCGGTTGCATCAGCAATGCAGAATGGCACATCCAAAATTCGGGCAAGGGTTTGAGCGAGGAGTGTTTTACCACTCCCCGTCGGACCCAGCATCAGGATATTGCTCTTATCTAATTCAATGCCATCGGCACTTTTTGTGGTTTGGATACGTTTATAGTGATTATAAACCGCTACACTCAACACCCGTTTGGCGTGTGTTTGCCCAACCACGTATTCATCCAAATGATTCATAATTTCGCGTGGCGAGAGCAATTTATTCACGCGAAAATTATCACTACGATGTGAGAAAGTGTGTTCTTCTTCCATCAGGAGGTTATAACACAATTCCACACAATAATTACAGATGAATACACCATCTGGTCCTGCGATGAGGCGTTCAACATCTTCATGGTCGCGCCCACAAAATGAGCAACGATGGTCATTAGATTTTAGACCCACGGTTAATTTCCTTTTGCTTTGTCCAATTCTAAAACAGCATCGATCAGACCGTATTCAACGGCTTGATTAGCATTATAATACACATCGCGGTCTGTATCGCGCTCAATCACTTCAAATGGTTTGCCCGTGTGCTTGACAAAAATGTTATTCAGCAACTGCTTTAGGCGGATGATTTCATTGGCTTGAATGACAATATCAGAGGCTTGTCCTTGTGTGCCACCCAACGGTTGGTGCATGTGGATGGTGGCATTGGGGAGCGCATAGCGTTTGCCTTTTGCACCTGCGGTCAATAACACCGTGCCAAAACTAGCGGTGATACCCACAGCCGTTGTGCTAACGGGTGGATTGATAGCTTGCATGGTATCGTAAATCGCCAAACCCGAATAAATCACACCACCTGGTGAATTAATATACATCTGGATGGGTTTTTCGGCATCTTCGCGGTCTAAGAATAACAATTGCGCCACGATGAGATTCGCCACTTGGTCATTCACACCCATGCCCATAAATACAATACGTTCTTTGAGCAATAGCGAATAAATATCATAAGCACGTTCACCACGACTGCCTTGCTCAATCACCATTGGGATTACATTATGAAAGTTCATATCATACGGCGGCTTGCCCAAAGGCAAATATCGCCTATCTCCTTTCGTTCTGTATATCAGACACGCATAACCAAAACAAAATTTACGCTGATGTTTCTGATTGCGATTCTTCTGAATCAGAATTATCGCCCGTCACAGAGATTTCTAAATCACCCTCAACATCGCTTAACTCAGGCAATGGTTTGCCTGTGGCAATATCGAAGATACGATCATATAAGCGTTCTTGTAAAACTTCGTTTAACACAGAAATGCGCGCTTGGTTATTTTCAAACAGTTTGCGAAGTTCTTGATTGTCTGCAAATGGCAGTAACATCTCATCAATCTTCGCCTGAACATCGGCATCAGTGGCGCTAATACGTTCTTTCTTGAGCAATTCACGCAATACAACAATCCGTTTAACATCTTCAATGGCTGGCTCACGATATTGTTCTTGCAATGTCTCTTCGGTGATATTCATGACGCGCATATACATATCGAAGCCGATGCCTTGTTGTTGCAGGCGATTTTTGAACGAAGCGATTTTGTCTTCAAT
>PGTJ01000660.1 GCA_002794515.1 Phototrophicales bacterium | reverse complement strand
TGGATCAGGGGCTGGTGGCGGGGGTGGCGAACATGGTGATGATAATTATGATGATTTCGCCCCACCCAATAACATGGGTGATATTCCATTTTGATTTGAAGTGGGATAATAGAACAATAAAAGGACGGTGATGCGCCGTCCTTTTTATTCGATGGGGTATTTTGCCTTGCGCGTCTCAACGGTGATGAACGCTCGCAAAATGTCAGTGACGGTGATAATGCCTGTCAATGTCTCACCACGCATGACGGGCAAGGCACTAATATGATTATCCAACATCAACCGTGCCGCTTCATGGGCGGGCATAAATTCTTCGGCAATAATTGGCGCGGGGGTCATGATGTTCACCACCCGTGTTTCTTCTAGCACCAGCTCATCTTGCCAGCGTTCTCGCAAAATATGAGGCGAATTGAGCGCCAAGCGACAATCACGGTCGCTGATAATGCCGACCAAATGCCCCTCCAAACTCAAGACGGGCAAATGCCGACATCCTGTCTGTTCCATCAAGTGCAATGCCTTGCCCAAATTCGCCGTGTGCAAAATCGTCACGGGCTTTGGGGTCATAATATCAATTACATTCATCCAACAAACCTTTCTGATGCGCCTTGTACATGAGCATAGCGTTTTTTGAACAAAAAAAGGTCACGATGTT
>PGTJ01000774.1 GCA_002794515.1 Phototrophicales bacterium | reverse complement strand
CCACTGAGCAATGAGGTGAGGCTATAAATCAGGATCACCAGCGACAAGGTGAGGACAGGATACAATCCGTCATAATCCAAATGAACGGTGTTCAATATCTTGACCATCAACTGTCCCATGACCACACCTAAAACTGCCCCCAAGACTAATTGTGTGATGAAAAACGGCACAAGGCTGAAGATGCTGGCATCGGGATTTTGGATGAGCCTCAACATGCCCAGCATCAGCACCACCGCCATCGGATCGTTACTGCCCGATTCGAGTTCTAATAATGGCTTTAGCCGTCCACGCAAATGCACGGATTTGGCGCGTAAGATAGTCAGTACCGCCGCGGCATCGGTGGATGAGATAATCGCCCCCAACAATAAGCCTTCATAGAGGCTAAATCCAAAACAAACGTG
>PGTJ01000728.1 GCA_002794515.1 Phototrophicales bacterium | reverse complement strand
TGTCCCTGGCGAAAAGCCGATATTCAGATGTGGGTCGGTGTGTTCATCCATCCCACGCGCAAACCATAAACACGATAAATCAAAGCCGTGCGTCCACCACACCAACGGGGTTTGAAATCCCAAAAAACGCGCCTTCACACTGGCAATCCAGCCATAAATGGTCATCATAGCCTCGTATAGGCTATGAGTGGCTTTGGAGGTGAATTCAAACGGTGTGTCTTCTGTGATATAGGCTTCATCGGCGATGAGCGATAATCCCATACGGGCATATTCTCCATATACAGCATGAAAGAGCGATTTTTGTGTATGTCCATCGAGCGGTATATCAAACACCGTTTCGCCATTTTGTACGTGATGAATGCTTGGATTCATAAAATTCAGGCGCAATTCGCCACCGAATGATAATATGCCGGTGGTCAGCGCGGCTTCGCCCAATGTGGGCAACAAGCTATGACGCAAGCCGTTAGGCAATGGACTA
>PGTJ01000727.1 GCA_002794515.1 Phototrophicales bacterium | reverse complement strand
TGTCCCTGGCGAAAAGCCGATATTCAGATGTGGGTCGGTGTGTTCATCCATCCCACGCGCAAACCATAAACACGATAAATCAAAGCCGTGCGTCCACCATACCAACGGCGTTTGAAATCCCAAAAAACGCGCCTTCACGCTGGCAATCCAGCCATAAATGGTCATCATCGACTCATATAGGCTATAGGTGGTTTTAGAGGTGAATTCAAAGGGTGTGTCTTCTGTGATATAAGCTTCATCGGGGATGAGCGATAAACCCATACGGGCATATTCACCATATACAGCATGAAAGAGCGATTTTTGTGAATGTCCATCGAGCGGTATATCAAATACCGTTTTGCCATTTTGTACGTGATGAATGCTGGGATTCATGAAATTTAGGCGCAATTCGCCACCGAATGATAATATGCCGGTGGTCAGCGCGGCTTCGCCCAATGTGGGCAACAAGCTATGACGCAAGCCGTTAGGCAATGGACTA
>PGTJ01000482.1 GCA_002794515.1 Phototrophicales bacterium | reverse complement strand
GTGACATGGGACGTGTGCAAGCCAATTCGCGCTTATTAGGACGAGCGGCGATTGCCAACGCACGCCTCGCCTATCAAAAATTTTTGAGCATTTTCAATAGTGACCGCTTCAAGACGCTCCAAGCGGCGGGCGCACAAGTCCAACGTCCATTATGGGCTTCGACCAGCACCAAAAATCCCGCCTACTCGCCCACCATGTATGTCGATGCGCTCATCGGACGCGATACGGTCAATACCGTCCCACCTGAAACACTGGTCGCGTTCAAAGCCAATGGCACAGTTGAGCGCGAGACCATCCTCGATATGAGCGATAATCCGTTAGAATTATTCGACCAATTGGCAGAGGTGGGGATTGAGATTGATACCATCACCAAACGCCTACAAGATGATGGTGTCGAGGCGTTTGTCATGGCATTTGAAGACCTGATGGGGCAAATCAAATCGAAACGCGCCATCCTCAGCGCCAACATGATGGAACGGCAAAAATTGGCATTGGGCATTTATGCCACACATGTCAAAGATGCCATCACCCAATTGGGCAATGCCTATTTCAATTCGCGCATTTGGAACAAAGATGGGAGCATCTGGAAAGACCACGGACCGACTATCGCCAAAATCCAAAATCGGCTGGGTTGGTTAGATGTGTTGCATACGATAGATATCAACCGCGTGAAGGCATTACAAGCCAATATCAAAGCCGCAGGTTTTAGTTATGTGGTGTTGTTGGGCATGGGTGGCAGTAGCCTCGCGCCAGAAGTCATGGCACAGACCTTTGGTGTGCAACCGGGCTTTCCAGAATTGCTAGTATTAGATAGCACCAATCCCGCCCAAATTAAACGCATTGAAGACCAAATCAAACTAGATAAGACCTTATTCATTGTCGCCAGCAAATCGGGTTCTACGATAGAAACTGCCTGCTTTGGCGCATATTTCTATGCCAAAACAGGCAATAATGGTTCGCAATTCATCGCCATCACCGATGAGGGGAGCAAATTGGCACAAGAAGCACAAGCCAATGGCTACCGCGATATTTTCATTAATCCGTCTGATATTGGCGGGCGGTATAGCGCACTGAGTTATTTCGGTCTCGTCCCCGCCGCCGTCATGGGCTTGGATATCGACCGTTTTTGGAGCAATGCTCGCATCATGATCGAAGCCTGTGGCGATAGCATCCCCGATGATCAACACCCGGGCATCTCGTTAGGGGCGATTATCGGCGCGTTGGCACAACAAGGACGCGATAAATTGTGCATCTTCGCCAGCAAGTCTATCGCCAGTTTTGGCAATTGGGTCGAGCAATTGGTCGCCGAGAGCATCGGCAAAGAGGGCAAAGGGATTGTGCCAGTGGTCGGTGCGACTGTCGGTCGCCCTCACGATTACGCCAGTGACCGTTTGTTTGTTTACCTCAAAGTATTGGATGATACCAGCAATGCCGAGATGGATGAGCAAATCAAGGCATTGCGGGAGGCAGGACATCCGCGTGTGACGTTGTTATTAGATGACCCGTATGCCATTGCGGGTGAATTTTTCCGTTGGGAATATGCCACTGCCGTCATGGGGCAATTATTCAAAATCAACCCGTTTGATGAG
>PGTJ01000298.1 GCA_002794515.1 Phototrophicales bacterium | reverse complement strand
GACCGACTTTCGACCGATGCGGCTACCGTGAGCAATTCGTCATCTACCAACGAACAACACGAATGCACATCGGTGACATCGGGTTTGCCGATGGTGAGCGTGCCTGTTTTATCGAATGCCACCGCTTTGATGACCGCCATCTGTTCCAGATATGCCCCACCTTTGAACAAAATGCCCCCGCGTGCGCCAGAGGCAATCGCCGATATGAATGATGCTGGCACACTAATCACCAAGGCACACGGGCTGGCAACCGTCATTAGCACCATTGCCCGATAAAAATTCTCGGTGAATGGCACATTGAAGAACAACGGCGGGATGATGATAAACAAGGCAATAGAGGCGATGATGAACAGCGCATACTTTTCTTCAAATTTTTCGAGGAAGGCGGCGGTTGGTGCTTTGGCATCTTGTGCCTCTTCTACCATCTTGATGATGCGAGCTAATGTATTTTGCCCTGCGGGATGCGTCGCCTGCACATCTAACATCCCCTGTTTATTCAGCGTACCCGCGAACACCTTATCACCAACCGTCTTTTCAACAGGCATCGATTCGCCCGTGATGGGCGATTGGTCTATCGCCGATCGTCCGTGAATGATGATGCCGTCCACAGGGATGCGTTCACCTGGGGCAATCAACACAATATCGCCAACGGCAATTTCGCTAAAGTTGACGGTGATGGTTTCATCGCCACGTTTGATTGTCGCTGTTTCTGGATACAATTTGAACAGGCTCTTGATGGCGCTACGGCTACGCCCAATGGCATATTCTTGCAGTGTATTGCTGAGTGTGAATAAAAACAGCAACACCGCCCCTTCATGCCATTCGCCGATGATCGCCGCGCCAATTGCCGCCAAAATCATCAGCGCATCGACATCCAATTTGCGATTTTTGATGAGATGCTCTAAGGCATGTTGCACCCCAAAAACACCACCTGTGATATAGGCGATAAGACCGAATAAACCATCGAGCCACACAGGAAACCCAACAGCATCTCCGATATAACCCAAAACAACCATCAAGCCGGTTATCGCCACAAAACGCGGTTCTAGCCAGTCGTGTGTGAGCCATTTGGGGGACGTTGTCGATGATTGTTCAATTTTTAATGGTATGTGTGTTTGTGTATTTGAGACCACGTATCACCTCTGGTTAAATTTATCCTATATCCATGTATAGTTCTATTTTAACCTAAGTAAAAATAATGTGATAGAGCCATTTACGACCAATATCCCCTTATGCTCATTGCCACACGCACAAAGCATCTTGCCACACACCCAATAAGCGCACAAAAGGCGCTAAAATTCGCCCCTGTAATAATTTTATGCTATACAATCATGGTTAAAACTAGCTCCTTGAGTTGAATATCAAAACAAAACGCCTATGGCATTAAACCATAGGCGTAATAAACGGATAACAATTGACAAGTGAGGTCAATTGTTATCCAATCGGCGCGGTGGTGGTCGTCATGGTCAGACCATGCGAGACAAAGGTATCGAACTGTGCCTTCGCCATCGCCTCAAAATCAATGACGGGATGTGCCACAGACGACATAGCATCTTCTAAAATGCGAATTTTGCTCACCACATCGGGCGGATAGTAGCGCATCATCGATGTCACCGTTTCGAGGACACAATGACTCTTCGCTTGTCCCGCGATGTAAATCAGGTCATATGTGGCGAGGTCATCCATCAGGGCGGTATTCACCCCGCCATTGGGATGGTCTGGCACTTTGACTTCGGGTTCAATCACCGAATAATTTTCGGTTTTGGGGATCATCCCTTTGATATACATGTGTGGTTGGGTTTGACGGGCGGCGGTATGATAGGCGATCGCCTCGACTAATGCAGGAACAACCGCATGACCGGGCGTGCCGACCAGTGTGTGATAGGGCCATATCATCAAACGTTTTTTAGCTTGTTCTTCTAATACCTCGACATATTGATGCGACCACGCCACATCATACAAGGGTATCCATACACCATTTTGCACATCGGTGCTGGTGATCTCGGTGTATGGTGCGGGATGCTCACCTTGTTCATTCACCCACCATGTGGGCGAAAAAATTTGAATCGGCAAGTGACTATCTAATGTCGCGCCGATTTGTGTGATTTGACCCGCATGGGCATAAATCCACTCGACAATACGACGGGTATCATCCACCGCACCAGGCACAGATAGCGCGCCATCGGGATGGACGAAATCGACTTGAATATCGACCAACAATAAAAATACGCGCATATCATCCCGATAAGCGGGCGCGAGACCTGCTTTTAATCCAAAATCGGCGGCAACGGCGACATTCGGATTGTATAATTGCCCAATGCGGGCAGGGTCATAATACGTTGGAAATACCATCCAATATCCCTTTCGCTATCATCAACAATCACGGTTATTGTACCGCCATAACCCACTTTCGGGCAGATATATTCACAATTTGGATGCAACATGATACTCTTAAAACAGGTAATTCGTACGGACATGACCACCCATTATCTCAGATTATTTGTTGCACAAACGTTCCATAAATCATGCACAAAAAACTGCTGGATACAGTGATGTATGTCATAAACAGGGATCAATATGCGCGCTATCGAAATTCATGAGTTACATAAAATTTATGGCAAGGGCAAAAAACGGATTCATGCGGTGAAAGATGTTCATATCACCATTGAACAGGGGCAAATTTACGGATTACTCGGACCGAATGGCGCAGGTAAAACCACCGCCATGCGGATGATGCTCGGTCTCATCAAACCAACAAAAGGTCATGTGAAAATTTATGGACAGGATGTGCGCGAAAATCATACCATCTTGCGTCGTGTGGGGATGATTATCGAAGGGGCAAGTTTTTATCCATATCTGACAGGGCGCAAAAACCTGATGCTCCTGGCACGCACACACGGCTTATCGGATATGAGTCGCATTCAGCATGTTTTAGAGATTGTCAAATTATCTGATAAAGCCGACCAGCGCTTTAGCACATATTCAATGGGCATGAAACAACGACTCGGATTAGCAGGGGCATTATTACACGACCCCGATTTACTGATACTCGATGAACCGACCAACGGCTTAGATCCCAATGGCATCCTCGAAATACGCCTATTATTGCGCGATTTAGCCGATAATCATGGCAAAACGATTTGCTTTTCGAGCCATACCCTCAGCGAAGTGGAACGCATCTGTGATACACTCGCCATCATCCACAAAGGGGAGATTGTGCGCGAAGGCAATCTCGATAGCTTACTCGGCGCACAAAGCCAATTGCGCGTCAGAGCCAGTCCAATCGAACAAGTTCGGTCTGTTTTATCATCACAATGGCATATTTGTGAT
>PGTJ01000345.1 GCA_002794515.1 Phototrophicales bacterium | reverse complement strand
TATGGGGGTTGATTCGATGTAATGGGGGCAATCGCCAACGCACGGCGCATTTGGTCAGCGCTAAAATTAGACACACCAATATGACGCAACTTGCCCTCTTTTTGCAATTCTGCCAATGTTGCCCACCCCTCTTCAATATCGGGGTCTGGGTCGGGCCAATGGATTTGATATAAATCAATTTGTTCCACTTGCAAGCGCCGTAGGCTATCTTCGACTTCACGCCGAATCGACTCGGCTTTGAGATTGCTGGTGATGACTCGTTGGTCATCCCAAACGAGTGAGCATTTGGTGAAGATGTAGGGCTTGTTGCTCATACCCTTGACAGCACGCGCCACCACTTCTTCAGAATGTCCTAAGCCATATACGGCGGCGGTATCTATCCAATTGACCCCCAAATCGAGGGCGCGGTGAATGGCGGCGATAGAATCGTTATCATCCTGACTGCTCCACGCATATTCCCAACCAGCACCACCCATCGCCCATGCACCAACCCCAACAGGCGTGATGAATAAATCGCTTGTTCCTAATTGTTTGGTTTGCATCTAAAACACTCCTTGTACGGAATTTACTTGATACATGCTGTACATAACATTATTATCGCATAATATGATATGGGTGATAAATGATGGATTATGCTCGGCGATATGAGCAAAATTAGAACGCCATCTAGCCATATATGAGCATAATGTGATAGAATATTACTACCAAGATAATTGTCCTAAATGGGAAGCTCATTGCGGCTTTTAGGGCTTCCCATGCCATCTTGTAGCCGTCCTCTCACCAAAAATTTAACCCTCTGCCCCTCATAACAGATAAGATATGCTATAATCATGTTATATTGGTTGAAAAACATCTTTTTCAGACAGGATTCAATGACAACAATTCTACTTATTCGCCATGCGGTGAACGATTTTGTCAAGACAGGGAAATTAGCAGGATGGACACCGGGTGTTCATCTCAATGAAGAAGGGCAAGCCCAAGCCCAAGCATTAGGTGAACGCCTCGCCAATGCACCAATTAAATATTTGTATAGTAGCCCGTTAGAACGGACGATAGAAACCGCTCAAGCGATCCTCGCCCATCATCCGCATGTAACCTTGCAACAGACCGATGAAATTGGCGAAGTGCGCTATGGCGATTGGGAAGGCATGGCAATTTCTGCATTGCGTGGGCGCAAAATGTGGGAAGTTGTCCAAGAATATCCATCGCGGGCGGTCTTTCCTAATGGCGAAGCCATGCGCGATGTGCAAATTCGCGGTGTGAATTTCATCGAAAAATTGGTCACACGGCATCCGGGCGAAACAGTAGCGGTCGTCTCTCATGCCGATGTCATCAAGATGATTTTGGCGCACTTTTTGGGGATGCACCTCGATAATTTTCAACGCATCAATGTCTCCCCCGCCTCTATCAGCACCTTGATGATGGGACATAGTCGTCCATATGTGGGGACGATGAATGATGTCTCGCATATTTGGCAAATGGAACAAACCCGTAAGCAGGCACAAAAGAATTGATGAGGGAATTAGCATATGCCCAACTTGGAAATTGAGCTAAACCCCATAGATTTTATCACCATCGGCACAATTGGACCAAAAGGTCAGCGCGTGTTTTATCTACAAGCGGGACAGGGCATGAAATTGGTCTCGATGATTATCGAAAAAGAACAATCATGGGCGTTGAGCGAAGCCATAAAGGAACTGATGGATGAACTCGATAGTCGTATCGAAGACCGTAACCCGGGCGAATTGCCCCCGCGTGATATGGATTTGCGTGAGCCGATAGAACCCGTCTTTCGCATATCACAACTCGGTTTGGGATATGATGAGGAACAAGACAAGATTGTTCTGGTTGCTCAGGAACTCATCACTGATGATATAGATGATGAATCGGTCGAGCCGAGCATTGTACGAATTTGGTGCAGTCGCAAACAGATTCGCGCCCTCAGCGATCATGCGATGGACACCGTGCGTGCTGGTCGCGCCGACCCCAAACAGAACGGTTCATTAGTGTATTATTGGATGTAACCATATGGATGAGAATGATAATCTCGCAAAAGCTGATAGCGATGAAAGACCGACCAGTGTGCCTATCACCTTCGAGCGTGTCTTAGATATTTTGCAACATGGTGATGTAGATACCGAACATGGCGCGATTCAGTGGAGTTCCAATTACACCTTTTTAGTCTCGGTGACGAAAGCGGATACATCGATTATGGCGGTGTATAAGCCACAACGAGGTGAACGTCCATTATGGGATTTTCCCGATGGAACGCTGTGTCAGCGAGAACGCGCCGCCTTCATCACATCACAAGCATTGGGTTGGCAAATCGTCCCCCCTACTGTGTTGCGGACAGGTCCACGCGGGCTGGGGTCGATGCAATTTTTTATCGACCACGACCCGGATTATCATTATTTCCATTTTGACGAATCGCTCATCCCACAACTCAAGCGCATGGCATTATTTGATATCATCGTTAATAATGCCGACCGCAAAGGTGGACATTGCTTGGTGGATGCCCAAAATCATTTGTGGGGTATTGACCACGGCATCACCTTTCATGCTCAACACAAATTACGCACGGTGATTTGGAATTTTGTGAATCAGCCCATCGCCGATGATTTATTAGCCGATGTACAAAATTTGCGTCAGAAATTAGAAAATCCAACGGATAATTATCTGTGCGAAATGGAGAAACTGATCAGCAAAGCCGAATTGCGTTCTCTCATCCGCCGTATCGATACCATCTTAACCGAAAAAACTTATCCTGCGCCCGGTCCGGGTC
>PGTJ01000703.1 GCA_002794515.1 Phototrophicales bacterium | reverse complement strand
GACCTGTGCAATGCCCATGCTCACGCCGTGTTCTTCGTAAAACTTGATGTCGGCATTGATGATCTCGGTGGCGGGGCGACTACCCAAACCAGCGCCAGCCGCCAATAATTGGTTGCCTAGCTCAGTGATAGCGGTCATGACCTCATCATCAGTGGCTTGATCACGGGTCAATTTTGCCATGCGTGCCAATGTAAGCGCCACTTTACGGTCTCTATCGGTGACAGTGGGCGACCGAAAAATGAGCGTATCCGATAAAATACCACACAAGAGCAAGCCAGCAATGGCAACAGGGAATGTTTTGCCCGATTCGACACCACGCTCGGCGACCAATGTCGAACAACTACCAACAGGCTCGACACGAAAGCGTATCGGTGTGGCGGTCGGAATCGTACTCAGGCGATGATGGTCTAAAACTTCGACCACCTCTGCCTCTTCTAAACCTATCACCGCCTGCCCTAATTCATTATGGTCAACAAGGATAACATGACTTTTGGGTGGCGAGAGCAATTTAGACTTTTTGCACAAACCAGCATACACCCCATG
>PGTJ01000839.1 GCA_002794515.1 Phototrophicales bacterium | reverse complement strand
GCCTTGTGATGATGTGTCTTATTGGAGAGAAAACGATGGTTAGTCCCGAATTTATCCTCGCCCCCTCAGATGTCAAAGTGACCTTTGCCCTCATGCCACATGACAATGCCATTAATAGCCTGAGTGTGTTGTGTCAGGCACAAGATTTATCTGGGCTTGGCGAATGGATTACACAAACTTACAAGGCATTGCCCCCCGACAAACTGCGTCAGCACATTCTCATTTTTTATACCCTGTATGCCGCCCTCGAAACACGCGAGTCGTTTTCGAGTTTTTCAGATTATTTAGATTATCTCGATTC
>PGTJ01000490.1 GCA_002794515.1 Phototrophicales bacterium | reverse complement strand
TTTGAATATAACTTAAGCTGATTTCAACATCTGATGGTGGTGGAAGCATCAAGCGCAAATCGACATCCGCCGTCCAATCCACAAATCCAAATAGCATCTGCCGACAGATAATACGATTAAAGTTGGTTGGCGGAAACATGGTTTGGAATGTATCAATACAATATTCACTAGAGTTATCTGGATTGATTTTCACCCGAATCGCCCGATTTTCGCTCGCTCTTGGCGACCAATATACCGCGTAATACGCAAAATCAGAGGTAGTATATGACCAATTCCCCAAGTTGTTCAGAACATATTCTGAATAATTCCAATTCCGCCACCAATATAACAATTCATCTGAACGCGCATCAAAATATAACGCCATTGGCACACGATAATTCGTTGTATCTGGTTCAACAATTCTGGTGTTGCTTGTCGTATCAAAATCATACCGCCATATTTCCAATTCATGTTGTGGGTGGCTTGAAGAGAGGACATCAAATGGGAATGCCCCATAATAGAGTGTATCGGCATCCGCCCAACGGACTGAGCCAAATGGGATTAATAGATTATCATTTTCATCTCGCAAGTTCTGTTGTGATGTATATGAGTTATCTGCCAAATTCCAAACCCATAGAGCATTGGCAATCATCTGAGCAATGCGTTGACCATCAGGTGATATCACACCTGCACCAGGGTTGGAAAAGTGATGATGATACGTACGATTGGCTGTATCCCAATAGCATAGTTGGTTGGCATAACCGTTTACCGTACAATTAAATGCTAATCGATAATGATGTGTTTCTGCATTGACCACACCCCACGATGGAATAGATGGATTGGTGATATATGCAGGCAAAATATGCCTGAATTCGATAATCACATCGTCTATCCGATTGACCGAGATGAGTTGATTAAAATCGACATATGAGAATACATCACCATGTTCGAGTAGAGTACACCAGTCCGATTCATCTGGACAAAGGTTTTCGCTCAGGATTTCGAGAGGTGGTTCGGATGATGTCATTTGATGATTTGAGATGGATGTCGTTGTGAGCAATTCAAATTCCCCCAGCATCGGCGGGATGTTGACCAGCATCCGCGCTTCGTCCTCATTCTGGGCAGGTGTTGGACTGGGCATGGGCATCGGCACAGTGGCGATAGGTGGTGGCAGGCATGTGGCATCATACCCCATGACCTGCACAGCCACAGGCTCAGGTGTGATTTCGGTCGGTGGCGAGAAGCGCATCATCAGGTCGCGCTCCATGACCACCATGCTGGTAATGGTCTGTGATGGCGACACATAGCGATTTTGCACCTGATACAAGCTATTCATGAACAACGGCAACAATTCGCAGGCGAGGATTTGGCTGATGATCGGGTCGGACGGCAGGCGAGTGATGTCTAATTGCATGGTGATGAGGTCGCCTGTTGGGTTGGGTCGGATGCTGATGCGTGCCTCCACATGTTGGCTACCATAATTGGCATGGGTGAGGATATCGAATTTCGCCCCACTACCCCATTCGAGGTCGATTAGCGCATAGGCGATGCCACCC
>PGTJ01000724.1 GCA_002794515.1 Phototrophicales bacterium | reverse complement strand
CTCTAATATAGCTAAATCGCGCTCATCCATGGCAATCAAGATAATATGAAGCATATAAAATTTGAATTGCGGGGGATGGTCATCCCACGATTTTCCGACAAAATGCGGCGCAACCATATATTTAGACCAGTGTTCATCCACCGACAGATGCGCGACATATCCCGCCACAAATGCCCGTTGAGGTGCGCTATGTGGTCGGAGCAAGTCGGGATTACGCTCTATCATCACCCGCCACGGATTTTGGGTGATATGTTGCCCATATTGATAAAAATGGGTGAATTCGCGGGGCATACCCGCCCCTACTCGTGCATCTGCCGCAATATTGCCGAGCAGAAAGGCATCGGCATGTGCCATCAGAAAATCACGATAAGCGAGGGGAATATGCCCATCTTTGAGCAAGCGCTGAGCAATAGCTAAATGGGTAAATGGTGTTGGCATTTTGTTATGACCTCAAAACGGATAAATATCTATCCCTATGATACCACCAAGT
>PGTJ01000476.1 GCA_002794515.1 Phototrophicales bacterium | reverse complement strand
CTGTGAGATAGATATTCAAATGGGGTGTCGAGAGCGCATAACGCATCCACCAATAATTCCAGTTATAAGTGAAGACATCGTAGCCCGCCGTTTTTTGTCCACTAAAGAAGAGCAGAGGATAAATGATGAGCGTAGCAGACAGGGTGAAGAGGCATAATGCCAATAGATATTGGCGTGTTTGTGGTCGAATTTGCGTGAACATGGTCATCCCCGTATATGAAACGGTGGTTTTTACCGTTGGCGAAATGACAAAATCCCCCCTATAATAACAAACACATCAACATTTTTTACATGGAGAGTTTTGAACATGCGTGTATTGAAAACCCTAACCTATCGGAGCGCCCGCTTCATCGTCTTGATGGCGATGCTCACGATGGCATTCACCGTCATCACCCCCAATGGCGAAAGTCATGCTTGTTTGCCGTGTGCTTGCCCCGTTGCTAACCCGCCGATTAATTGCTACGGACCGTATTCGGTGTATACCGTCACCCGTAGCGATGGCACATGCGCGATTGTCGTGTTTGCGTTGGACGAAAACAGCAACGGCATCCGTGTGATTTCGCAATCGGCACGCCGTTTGGCGCTCGTGCCAGCCTTCCCACCCGAAAATGTGTTGCTCGCCAAAAACGATACCTACAAAATTTACCTGTATAAACTGACCAGTGGTGAATATCAGGTGAATGTCGGACCAGACCGAGAAGCGAAAGTATTCCAAGTGCGCTGGACAGGGTGTCCTGCGAACATCTCTGGTCGTAATGAGACGACTTGGGTAGCAACAAACTAGACAGATCAGATTAACTGCACCAAAGGCAAAACATTCCAGCAATCGCCAGATGCGTTGTGCATCTGGCGAAACACATCACACACACCACATCACTCGACTTTCACGGGCGATATTTCGTCTGTATCGGTATGGGTTAATGGCACAAATACCCCGCCATCGGTGCGATAGGTATCACGGCGCACCAACAGATATTCAAACCACACCGACAACAAGGTATATAAATACCGGCTCCCCTGCTCTGGCAATTTGAGTGAGGATTTGCCCACCTTACGGTTATACCATGAGATCGGCGTAATTTTATAGGTGTATCCGCGCACAATTGCCTTGAGGGGGATTTCGATGGTCAGATTGAAATGTGGCGAAATGAACGGACGACACCCCTCAATCACATTACGCCGATAACCCTTGAAGGCGTTGGTCGTATCATTGAAGCGCGACCGAAACATCAACTTGAGGAAGAAATTGACAATGCGGTTAATCACCAGCTTGAAGCGGGGATAATCCACCACCTTCGAGCCTTTGATGAAACGCGAGCCAAAGGCACAATCGGCTTGGTCGCGCAAGATATAATAATATGCCTCGACATCTTTGGGCGAATCAGAGGCATCTGCCATACAAATGACCACCGCATCTCCTGTGAAGCGGTCTAATCCGAAGGTCACAGCACGTCCAAAACCATTGCGCCCTGTGTTTTTGACCACACGAATCCGCTCATCTTGGGCATGTATGGCAGATACAATATCGAATGTGGCATCGGTGCTACCATCATCCACGACTAAAATTTCGATATCACGGATATTGACGCTATCCAGATAATCACGCAATTGAACAACGGTATGTTCGAT
>PGTJ01000788.1 GCA_002794515.1 Phototrophicales bacterium | reverse complement strand
TTGCCATGCGTCCGACAATGAGGGCAACGAGGAGCAGAATGGCATTGCCGATAGAATACCCCTCTCCCTCGAAGAGTATATCTATCGAGCGGTTGAACGCCAGCAGGGAGGCGATGTTGGCGAGGATGGATATGAGGGTGGTGATAATGCCGCCGCGGATACCAAAGTACCAACTGCCTGCAATGATGGGAATCACTGCCAGCGCCGTCACTGCCATACCGATCTCTTGATGAAACCCGGTAAAAACACCCACATACGCCGTGAAGAGAATCACCACGATGATGTAACGGGTGATTCGATGAGCAGGGGCGAGAAGCCTTTGTGGCAACATTCGGGTTTTATTGTATTGAATGTGGGGGTGATAAATATTACAAGT
>PGTJ01000742.1 GCA_002794515.1 Phototrophicales bacterium | reverse complement strand
CCGATTAAAAGATGATATTACCATCGACCATGAATCGCGCTTGGCATATAGCGATGCGCTGTTGGTCTTCACCGGCATCGACAAAGATGGTGTATATAACCTATATGGCATCCCCTTCTCTGGCACTGCTAAAACAGATAGCGCCTATGAATTAATCGAAAACGCCAAAAATGCCAGCGCCGTAGAAGGATTGGGCGGTTTTGTGTTTGAAAAACCCGACAGCATGAACAACATCCAACTGTGGATACCCAATCGTGAGAAGACAATCGCCCTACCACCGATTAATGTGGGTATAGACGGCACCTGTGATAACCCCATTGGTGAAGCATACAAAGGCAAATGGCGCTTCTGGTTTTTGTGCGAAGACCCAAATTATCCCGATGAACCGCTTCTATACTATCATGA
The DNA here is from genome assembly GCA_002794515.1 of Phototrophicales bacterium. Taxonomy (GTDB): domain Bacteria; phylum Chloroflexota; class Anaerolineae; order Aggregatilineales; family Phototrophicaceae. The sequence goes on along the minus strand of PGTJ01000742.1, from coordinate 44 downwards.
TATGGAAACACAAGTGGCAATTCCCAATGACATCAATTATATGT
>PGTJ01000359.1 GCA_002794515.1 Phototrophicales bacterium | reverse complement strand
TTGTGAGGGTGATGGTATAGGTATTGGCACTGCTATAGGTATGGGTTGGATTTTGGTCAACACTGCCCGTGCCATCACCGAAATCCCATGTATAGGTATAACCACCTAAGCCACCACTGGCGCTAGCACTCAATCCGATGGTTAAATCGGTGGGGCTAGATTGATTAATAATGAAATCTCCCGTGATGGGCGGTATTGATGGTGTCGAGGTTGGCATTTCTGTTGCCGTTGGTGGTGGTGCATCTGTTGCCGTTGGTAGTGGCGCATCTGTTGCCGTTGGTAGTGGCGCATCTGTTGCCGTTGGTGGTGGTGCAGATGCTTCGATGGTCACTTGTTTGCTGGTGGTTGTATTGGTCGTGCCATCATTAACTGTCAGGGTGACGGTATATGTACCTGCAGTTGCATAAGTATGGTTAACCGCTTGACCATTAGCTGTGTTACCATCTCCAAAATTCCACGAATAGGTATAACTGCCACTGCCACCCGTGCCTGTCCCGGTGAATCCGACCGTTAGATTGGATGGTGTGGTTTGTGTAATGGTGAAATCAGCAGAAAGGGGTGGAGGCGGTGCTACGAGTGTGACGGGTTGTGTGACAGTCCTCTTTGCACCAGTGCTATCTGTGACGGTAAGCGTGATGGTATAGGTATTGGCACTGGCATAAGTCACGCTGGTGTTGGGGGTCGATTGACCGAATAGCGTTTGTCCATTGCCAAAATCCCAATCGTAGGCGGTATATGTGCCACTACCACCGCTCACGGTTGCCAATAAATTCACACGCAATGGATTGCCGCTATCAATTGTCGCCTGAATACTGGCTTGGATAGGATTGCCAACGGTGATTTGTCGTGTGGCGCTGGATACACCGCCTGGTCCCGACACGGTGAGGATGACATTGTATGTCCCTACATTGGTGAACTGATGCGATGGATTTTGTTGGTTGCTGGTTGTGCCATCACTAAAATTCCACAGGTAATTGGTTATCTGTCCACCTGTAGAGGCATTGGTGAATTGCACGGTTAATGGTGCAGGTCCCGATGTTTTATCGGTCGTGAAGCCTGCTACGGGCGGATTAGCACTTTGCACGGTGATTTGGCGCGATACATTTGAAGAGCCACCCGGTCCAGTTGCTATCAATGTCACTGTGTATAAACCCGGGTTGTTGAATGTTTTCACGGGGCTAATTTCAGTGCTAGTCGTGCCATCGCCAAAATTCCATGTAAAGCCTGTGATGAGGCTGGCTGGGTTAGATAAGTTGATGAAGTTCACCGTTAATGGTGCTGTGCCTGTCACTTTATCTTGTGTGAAGGCGGCAATCGGTGCTGGTACTTGTGTATTGGTTGGAACGGGTAGTGGTATTCTGTTTTGAACACGAATGTTATTCACCACCACATTGCCCCAATCGACACCATTGCGTAAGAATACGCGCAGGCGTAGCTGATATAATCCATCTGGGGTGCTGGCTGTGTTGGTATTCCAAATGCCCAATAAGCCATTAAATACAGGCGATTGCACACCACCCGTAATTGGATACCACAAATTACTTGGATTGGGATCTGGACCATATTCAAGTTGATATTGCAAAAATTCGGGGTGCATTGCCGCGCCAATCACCTGGACATTACCTGCAACCACATTTCCCGGTATCGGCGATAAAATGAATACATTCACAGGTAGTGCGGTTAATGTTGGCAAAATCGGTGGTGGTGGACGGAAATTAAGTGTAGGTGGTAATTGACCCGTTGGGAAGGGTTGAGGGGTTGGTAATACCACAACACCCGATGGTGTTCGTGTGGGTTGATTTGGGCTGGGTGATGCTTGGATAGCATTTTGTGTTTGTTGCGGTAAATCGGTGACGTTGATTTGTTGTTCATCGGTCGCACCTAAATTACATGCGCTCAGCATCATCAAAAATAGAATGCTAAGAAAAAGAGGAAAACCCCTTGCCCAGATGCGTTGGATATTCATAATAACTCCCTTTGTCATGTTGGTAAGGCGAAATATCGTTATGGCATATTATAGCGCAAACCCTGATACATAACCTGACGTGAAAACACCGATAATACAACGTTATAAATCAGCACATGCTAGATATAAAACAAGGCGCTGATTGCGCCCTGTTTGTTTATGATGGTCTGACGGTTGTAAGACCGATTTTTTCCACTTCGAGCCAAAATTCTTCGACATTTCGTAATTTTATATCTTCATAGCCCCGTATCATATCGGGTAATTGGGCTAATTTGAGGGCTTTGTCGTAATCGGCTTCGTGCAAATTTTCGAGACATTCGGCAATCATAGCACGATATAAATTGGGTAGCTGGCGTTCGACACGACGAACATGTACATATCCAAACACATCGATAGGTGTGCCACGTAAAAATTTCATGCGTTTGAGGATAGCATACCCCATCTCGAACCATCTACCAAAGCCGATTTTCTTTTTAAGACCCAATGCCCGTAACATCGGCGGGTGAAGCATATATTTAATTTTTGCCTTCATCCCAAATTCATCGCCCAGCGCATCATGAAATTCTGGACGGGTATGTAAGCGAGCGACCTCATATTCGTCTTTATATGCCATCAGTTTATACAAATACCGCGCTACTGCTTCGGTGATTTGTGTTTTGCCAAAGCGCGTATATTCTTTTTGCAGGGTATCTTGAA
>PGTJ01000828.1 GCA_002794515.1 Phototrophicales bacterium | reverse complement strand
CCCATTTGCATATAGGCATTGCCACGATTGCTATATGCTACCGCATCCGATGGCGATAACAAAATCGAGCGGGTGTAATCGGCGATGGCTTGGATATAATTGCCCAAATCGAAATAGGCATTGGCACGGCTAAAATAAGCCTCATTGAAATGTGGGTTGATGCGGATGGCTTGTTCGTAATCGGCAATGGCTTGTGAATAAGCCGCTTGATGATAGTAGGCTAATCCGCGCACATGATATGCCATTGCCTCTTGGGGATATTGATTGATAAGCTGTGTTAAGTGGGCAATTAATTGCTGTGGGTTAGATTGGGTGTTCAAAAT
>PGTJ01000439.1 GCA_002794515.1 Phototrophicales bacterium | reverse complement strand
GCGGTGGAATGCCACGCCACGCCGTTGATGTGCTTCGCGATCTAATTGTGGCTCCGATTCAATGCTCGGATAGTGCAGGTGTTGGATGTGGCGCAATTCAAAACGGCGCGGGCAATCGATATAATCTTGCAGGTTGCTCTGACTAAACTGAAAATTGGGGGGGAGCATGATGGACATCCTTTCAAAGCCGATGCGCGAGTATTCTCATTATAAACCAGAAAACTCGGTCGGGAACAAAATCGATATATCGGGCGTTATAGAGGGGTGTATCGATTTTAGAAAGGATTTGTGCCAGATGTTGCAAAAATGTTTGAGTATCATCGTGTTGTTCATGATGCTGGTCGGGGGTGTATCTGCCCAAGAAGGAGACCGTATGGCAAACCCAATTCGTCGAGATTTTCATCCGATAGGCAGTGTGGAATTGGTCAAAGAAGGGGATGATTGGTTTTTGATTGTGCGTGGCGATTTGCCCGATGGATGCGATTTTCCATCTGAGTTGCATACCGAGCGCGTTGGCAAGGCATTCTTTGTGGATTTATACCGCGAATTGCCGTTCGATGTGATGTGTCCGATGATACTGGTTTCGTATGAACAAAAAATCCCCGCCAATGATTTAATCAGCACCGAAGGCGACCAATCCGAAGTGGCGGTGGTGGTCATCAACAACACCATCTTTGGTGTGGAACGTTTTGAAGATGCCCCCCCAACCCTCAGCCCGTTTTGGGTGCGCGGGATATTGCCCTACGATACCATCACCTTAGAACACACCGAAACAGGCAATATGAAGATCACATTGGCGGGGACATTGACCGATGGTTGCGCCGTCCCCGTGTATCGCGCTGTCCCAGATTGGCAAAATGTCGGCTTTACGACCATCGAAGCCTATACCGCCATCCCCTTGAATGCCGCCTGCTTGCTCATCAGCGAGCCATATGAGGCGACCATGACCGCCCCATTATTCGATAGTCTGGCGGTCAATGGTGTGGGTGTGCCATATAACCCCGCCATCAGCACCAATATCCAAAAGTTCCAAGAACAGCCGATGAGCATCACCAGCGTCAGTGCCGAATGGGTGGAGGGTTTTGCGCCTAATGTCAAAATCACCGTGCAGGGCATTGTCGATGGTTGCGATGATCCCATCCAAATTGTACCACAACCATCGGGTGATAACACCTATGTGATCAAAGTGGTGCGCGTGATGCCTATCAATAGCGCATGTACGATGATCGCCCGCGATTTCGTGCAAGAATTGATGTTCGCCCCTGTTTTACGCGGTGATGCCCCCCTCACCTTCATCATCGGCGACCAAATCATTGTGCCATAATTAGCAATGTTCGTTAACCGGTTTGAGGGCAGATTGATGGCTAATCTGCCCTGAACTGGCGAACAAAGTCACGTTGGACGACATACGCCTTGCGGGATAGTCGTCCATCATACATCCTACTTTGTTGATTGCCCGTCATGTGGCGCATCAACAAAAAACCCCAAAATGAACAATCAAAATCATCCAACTACGCAAAAAACAGCCCCTTCAGTGGGCTTGCAAATAGCCATGAGGCACATAGCCGATAGCAGAAGCAAGACACAAATTCACCCCGCCACTGAGACATGCTATATCCGTCACCATTCGCTTGGAGGATGACAAAACAAAATAGAATAAATGTTTTGTATGTAACATATAGGTAACATAGTCATGCCGATGCAAAATGCACATTCAGGGGCGTGGCTTGCGCGAACAAGCGTTTTGTATGTAACATAGTCATATCGCCCAAAAAACACCCTAGAGGGGTTCGCTTATGCCCAATCGGATGACCATCCATGCCGAAAAAATCCTCGCCCAATTGCAGGCACACAAAAATCGCTGGCATACCCGTAGCGAGGTGGCATATTTGATGAAGCGCAAACGGCTCACACCCTATGATATTCAATGCCTCGAATTATTAGCCGAGATGGGTCTGATTATGGTAGATAAAGAAGAGGGGTATTCACGAGATGGGTATCGGTGGT
>PGTJ01000355.1 GCA_002794515.1 Phototrophicales bacterium | reverse complement strand
GGCTTTCTCTCCACGCGAAGTTGCAGAACGCATTACTGCCCAAATGGAAAGTTTATCGGTCAAGAGCAATCTCAAATTCGAGACGGTTATCAGCCCCAATATGCCCGCCACTGTGCGCGGTGATGAAAAACGGGTCGAACAAGTCATGGTGAACTTATTATCCAATGCCTTCAAATTCACCAATTCTGGATCTGTGACATTGAGCCTGAGCGCCAATCCTGCCGATAATACGTGGAATATTGAAGTCTCAGATACGGGGGTCGGCATTCCGCCTCATGCTATCAATGTCATTTTTGAAGAGTTCCGCCAATTAGATGGCACGTATACCCGTGCCTATAAGGGAAGTGGGTTGGGGTTGGCAATCACCCGCAATCTCGTCCGGCTCATGGGGGGGACAATCGGCGTAAAAAGCACATTGGATGTCGGTAGCACATTTACCGTGACTTTGCCGATGAATCCACAAGATACCCTAGAACCTGTCATGTTGGGTGCAACGGCAAATTAAGGAGAAATCGCGTGATTAACTGGCAAGATGTGACAACGTGGCATATCCTCGTTGTCGATGATGAACAAGATAACCTAGAGGTTGTCGCCGAAACCCTTGAATTTAAGGGGACAACGGTGCGAACTGCGACCAATGGCGAAGAAGCCCTGAAGGTATTAGATGAATTTCAGGCGAATCTCATCCTGACCGATTTATCGATGCCCGTCATGGATGGTTGGAAGATGCGGTATCAGGTCAAAAGTAGCGATGCTTTGCGTCATATCCCAGTATTGGCATTATCGGCGCATGCAATTGCTGGCGACCAAGAACGGGCATTAGAGGCGGGTTTTGATGGTTATCTGACCAAGCCTGTGAATATTCATACATTGCTAGATGATATCAAGGCGGCATATATTCCACCAAAAGCGGATGATGCAACCGCAAATGATGCAAAAGTAGACGATGCAACCGTGAATAACACAAAAGCGGATAATGCAACCGCGAATGATACAAAAGTAGACGATGCAACTGTGAATAACACAAATGCGGATGATGAACATAAGGCGGTGACACAATGAGTATTAAAAATTGGGTGGTTTTAGTTGTTGAAGATGAAGCCGATAGCATGGAATTGGTGCAGGGCTTATTAGAACATCATGGTATTCGTACCATCGGTGTGGCTTCTGGCGAAGCCGCCATTCAGGCGCTCATGGATATGACACCCACGCTGGTTATCCTCGACCTTGCATTGCCCGGATTAGACGGTTGGGGTGTGTTGAAAGCGATAAAATCGAAACAGGCATTTGCACATATCCCCTGTGTGGCGATTACCGCCTTTCATACACCCGAATTGGCAGAACAAGCGATTGCCGCAGGTTTTAGCGGATACTTTGCAAAACCCATCGATGCGACATCCTTTGTGCGTGAATTGCAGTCGATTGTTAACGACTGATTGTTTGAATTGAGGGAGCGGGTTTTTATGACCCGCTTATCTCATGCTTGGTGACGGTATGTTTTTGATGGTATGTAATTGAAAGAAAAGGTGTGATGATGGCTAAAATTTTGATTGTAGAAGATGACGCCGATTTGGTAGAAACCTATACAGATTTGCTTGAAATGTCGAATCATTCTGTGACATCTGTTTCCAGAGCGATAGATGCTTTTGGGTTGGTGACACGCTTTAAGCCGAATATCGTCTTGCTCGACTTGAATCTGGCAGGGTATTCTGGGGCAATTGTTATCAGCATGATACGCAGTTATCCTGTTCTGAAACAAACAAAAATTGTTGTTATCACGGGGCATCCAGAAATGTTGCAGGGAAGCCCAAATGCGTCACATGTCGATTTGATATTGAGCAAGCCCATCTCTAATGAAAAATTGCTCAGTGTGGTCGATGAATTTGTGACCTCTGCCTCGTAGAGTGATGTTATGGCAGATTCTGATACCACGACAAACCTGATTATGCTTCTCCGCAAATTTGGTCATGATATGCGTGTGCCACTAAATACGCTTATCTCGACCAGTGATATGCTCGTACGAGGGGCATACGATGCGCTCACACCCAAACAAGAAAAAGCCGCTACGCGCTTACAACGGAATAGTTATCGCTTGTTGGCAATACTTGATGATTTTATCACACTCATTAAAGCAGATGCTGGCGACCTAACGGTTAGCCCCAAATCCTTTAATATCAAAGAAAAACTGGATGAATGGGCAAAGCCAACTTTGCCTATTTTAGATCCAAAAGGTGTTCAACTGAGTATTATCGTATCTGAATCTACGCCCATGATGATGAATGATGAAGCCTTGCTCAAACGCATTGTGCAGGCATTATTATGGAATGCTGTATCATTTACAGAGCGCGGGACTATCAAAATTGTGGCTGAATATCAAGCCGATTCAAAATGGCATATTTGTGTTGAAGATACGGGGAGTGGCATTCCTAATCAGGATTTACCGCATATTTTTGAACCGTTTTGGCGTGGAGAAGCGCGCCCACAAGTGCCGACCGCAGGGGCAGGATTGGGGTTGCCGTTATCACGGGCATTAGCCCGCTTGTTAAATGGGGATGTATCTTTACAATCAACATCGGGGCAGGGAACATGCTTTTGTGTTGAGTTACCTGTTCAATCAACAGATTCATTTACCACGAATATCCCCAGTATAGATATATCATAACTGCGCCTATTTTGGGGTTATCTCCCTTTATTTTGTTTATTTGATAT
>PGTJ01000806.1 GCA_002794515.1 Phototrophicales bacterium | reverse complement strand
ATCATGTCGATTACCAGACGGTGTGTGAGTGGTCGGCTAAAATTGGGAACGCACTCGATTATATCCATCAGCAAGGATTGGTGCATCGAGATGTGAAGCCCTCGAATATCATGCTCCGCTTAGATGCAGATAACAAGACATGGCAACCGATATTGATGGATTTTAGCATCGCGCATCTGGATTATGCAGGCACACAACTGACAGGCACGGGGACAATCGGCACAATCGATTACATGGCACCCGAACAAATTATGGTGGCGAGAGAGGTCGATTATCGGGCAGATATTTATTCACTGGGTGTCGTGTTATACGAAATGGTCACAGGAGAGCGCCTGTATAAAGGT
>PGTJ01000422.1 GCA_002794515.1 Phototrophicales bacterium | reverse complement strand
GTTTTGAATCAACGGGGTGAATGGGTGGCACAGAGCATGTCATCGGCGGCGATGTCGCTCGGTTGGATTGTCGCCGTGTCATTTGGTCTGATTTATGCCGCCTTCCGCATTCGCATCACCAGTAGCTTCACACGTTTATTTTTGGCATTTCTGGTGGTGGCGAGTATCGTGCTAGCAGGGCTGATTTTTGTCGAGGAATTATCCCATGTGCCATCACGCGATAGACAAACGGTGGTGCAACCTGCCGAGCCAGGTGTCATTACGAGTGAAGTTGTCGACACCGAATCCTTTACTATCACACCGATTATCTGGACATGGGTTGTGGCGGGTGCGGTCATATTATTCGTCATCAATAGCAAGGTGGCGGGTTGGTGGCGCATGTTCAAAAATTTCCCCGAATTTGATGTATGTATGGTCTTGGGGGCGCTCACATTGCCATGGCTGGCGGCGATTATTTTATCGCTCACACATGGCACGCCATCGGATTGGCTTAATATCGGTGCATCGGCGAAATGGCTGACTGATTTATTGCCCATTACTATCGATTCCCGCGAGCCAAATGAAGCTATTATCAAGACAGGACAATTCATCATCGGCTTTCTGAGCTGGCTTCCGTTAATGGCGATGAGCATTGTTGGTGGTTTGGCGTGGAATTGGCGACGCTACCTTATCGCATCATTGGTGTTTTACCTGTTGTTTTTGTTCTTCTATACCACCATGTTCACCAACCCAGAAGGGATTGCATCGGGACTGGTGTATAGTTTGCAATATTGGATGGAACAACAGGGTGAAAAACGTGGCAATCAGCCCCAATATTACTATACACTGGTCATTATGCCATTTTACGAATTTTTGCCGATTATCGGCAGTTTGTTGGCGATGGCGGCAGGCTTTGTCTTGTTTTGGCGTAAAAACCGCGAAAAAGAAGAGGCATTGCCCAATACCAGTTATCCGGGTGGCATCTTGTTTGGTGTGGCTATTGCTGGCGCATTGGCTTTTTCGGCAACCCGCATACTCGCCCTTCGCCGATTAGATTTTGCGCCTGATGTTGAAACCTTCAACCGCATTTTGGTGATGTTGCCACATGTTGTTTTGGCATTGTTCAGTTTGCTGATTGCATGGTTGATATGGCGTTTATGGTTGCAATGGTCACGCAGAGGACGACTGGCAAAAGGGCATCTGACACCCATCCCAACGGCTTTATTTGGCTCGTTCTATGCTCTGACGGCGGTCGTGGTTGGCTTGCGTCACCTGCTCATCATGGCGGGGTCGCCCTTATCGAATAGTCAAAATTACAACACCTACGTGACCATCTATAACATCCTGAGCATTCTTTATATCCCGCTCATCGCCGTCTCGCTGGTGATGCTGGTCATTTGGATAATCATGATGTGGCGGGTTTGGTTGTTGGCAGATGAATTACAAGTCCTACAATCCCAAAGGCAAGCACCTGCTCATGATGAATTGGATATAAGTGTTGATGATGAATTCAAAACCGAATTACCGCCAATAGAGGATATTATTCAAGATGATGAAGCACAACGGCGTGCGAAAATCCAATCTGAAGGATTTTTTGCTCCCGTCCTGACATGGTTATTGCGCGAATTAGGATATATCGCTGTTTGGTCGTATGTACAAATTCGTCGCCCGATTTGGTTTTTGGGCGCATTGAGCGCAGGTATTACCTTATTAGTATTGGCGCTCATTGATAGCCACTTTTTTCTCATCCCTGCCGTGCCGACCAAACAGCACATCTTCTTCTCTATATCTAATTTGCCGAATAGTGACGAAATTTTGGAGCAGGTGTTCATCAGCGCGGTATACATTTTTGCCATCCTTATATTGGGTTTGCTATGGATGTTATTGGCTTATGAACTCGCACCACAAAATTCGGGTTATAGCACAAGCATTCGTAAAAATTGGGCGCGGCTAACCCGCCTTACACCGCGTATTTATGGGTTGTTGCCACATCCTGTATCCGATGATGAAGATGATGCACAATCGGAGATTGACCGATTTTTGCCGATAAACACCCGCCGTTGGTGGCTTAATCTGATAGATGGGCAATTGCTGAGCCTCATCTTTTTTGGTGTGTTGGCGCTATTGGTTGCGGCG
>PGTJ01000670.1 GCA_002794515.1 Phototrophicales bacterium | reverse complement strand
TGCCTGTTCGGGTGACACCGTTTCAACCGAAGAAGAAATCGTGTCACACCGTCAAACAAGTGGCGTGTACATAATTGTACATAAAACTTGATACTATATGAAAGGATGTTTAACTGATGGAAAATTATCAAAAATTGATGGCACGACTGTATCGAATTGATGCCCTACGCGCATCGACCGCCGTATTGGATTGGGATTTTCAGGTGAATATGCCCCCACTGGGTGCAGAAGCGCGTGGTGAACATGTCTCTGTATTGCAAGAGATGGCGCATGAATTATTCGTCGCCGATGAAACAGGGATGCTCATCCAAGCCGCACAACGTGAAGTGACGGGTTTGCCCTACGATTCTGATGAAGCCAGCATGATACGTGTGGTGGCACAAGATTATGAAGATGCCATAAAACTGCCCGCCGATTTTGTCGCCGAGATGTCGCGGGCGACCACTCATGCTCATCATATCTGGGCGAATGCCCGTAGCAACAACGATTTCGCCTCGTTTTTGCCCGCCTTAGAAAAAATCATGGAACTCAAGCACCGTGAGGCAGAATATCGTGGATATGACCACAATCCGTACGATGCTTTGTTGAATAGTTATGATAAAGGCATTCGTGCCGATATGGTCAAG
>PGTJ01000688.1 GCA_002794515.1 Phototrophicales bacterium | reverse complement strand
GGCATTGACAAAACCATCCCCATCATCGTCATTGACGGTGTTCGGGTCTGGCAATGGACAGCCCACACTATCGACTCCAAATGGAGCGGATGCGCCAACACACTCGGCGGGTTCTTTGCTGTCTTCTACCCCGTCACCATCGGTGTCGGGGTTCGGACAGCCATTAAAAGCGGCTTCACCAAAGACATCTGGACATTGGTCTGTCCCGTCATTGGGTACGCCATCTCCATCGGTATCATCAGAGCGAGTTTCGCGTACGGGTGTCGGAGAAGGCTGGCTATCGGGTTCTTCTGTCGGTACAACCTGGGCGACTGATGTCCCATCAACCTGTTCGGTTGTGGAAACAACATCATCAGTTGGTGTAGCACGATTCGACAAAATCACCAGAGCGCCACCCAATAAGACAACACCAAAAACCAAAATCGCTATGATTTGATTTCTTGTGAGTTTACTCATTGATTTTGCTCCATAAAAATTCTTCGAGGATAAATTGAGACAAGAATGTCACTTGTCGGGCGGAATCGGTAAGGGTGTACATCGTCAAAGAGATAGTTTCGTCTATCTATAATC
>PGTJ01000514.1 GCA_002794515.1 Phototrophicales bacterium | reverse complement strand
TCATATAGGCGATAGGTAAGGGCAGATAAACTGATGCTGATGAGGATGCCCAATCCCATTAAAAAGGTGAATGTATTGACGGTGAAGAAGCTGATAGAGATAGTTTGTGGGAGCATGATTCTATCCTAAAATCAAACCAGCGACATCACGTCGCTGGTTTGGTGCGTTTGCACATTGGTAGGAACTGACCGCTAGGGTCATCCCATTTGGGGAGTATCAGAGGTCAATCCCTCCTAAATAACCGCACAACATATTGTCGATCACCTCCCTTTCCAACTAATTAAACGATTTTACCACTTTAACACATTTTGCCCGATAATGCAAGTGACCAATATGAGTTCAAGATTAATCATGTGTAGTCACAACGGTTTTTTGTGGGTTAAGGTTTTGAAAGGCATATAAGCTAATGCCAATCATCACCAGCCCACCAAGCATAAAGAGCGCCGTCCCGCCCAAAAATTGAAAGATGAGACCGCCTATGATAGGGGTTATGGCATTGGCAAGGCTGACCAGCGATGCGCTCACACCCAGCGCACTGCCCACATCGGCTTGTGTGACATTTTGGGTGATGAGGCTATTGATGCTGGGTGTGATGACACCCGCGCCAATAGCAACAGGGAACATGACCAGCAAAATCCATATCACGCCCAACCAACCATTGTTGCCATCGGGCGGGAGCAGGTCGATTTGGTCGGTGGTCGGTGTTTCATCCCCTTGTAATTCGGCGATGAGTCCATCGCGTGAGTAATTTGGCACGGTCTGATTGGGTGTAATAGACAGCAATATCAGCCCACACGCGAGAATGGCTAACCCGCCATAAATCAATTTGCGTTCTCCAAAACGGCGTGTCCATTCGCCGATATATTTGCCTTGTACCACCACCAACAATGTGCCGATGAGCAAAAAGATCATGGCATTCCAACTGCCATTCATGCCCAAACGGTTGAGCGTGAATAATGCCAGTAGGCTCTCGACACCTGCGAAAATCAGGCGTTGCATGAATATCAGCGCTAACAACACACCAACCAGTGGATTTTGGATGACTTGCCTCAGCTTGCCCAGCATGAATATCCCGCCCTTGTTGGTGATTTGCCCACGTTTTTCCTGTGGATGTGTCTCTTTGAACCAAAACATGCTGAGGAGTATCGAACAGAACGAGAATCCTGCCGCCACAAATGCGGGTGCTTGATAATTCCCGCCACTGGCTTGTAAGGTGATGATGGCGATGACGGGTCCGATGGTGAAGCCTAATCCAAACGCCGCACCAATCAGACCTAAGCCTTGTGACCGCGTTCGTGGGGTGGTGCTATCGGCAATAGCGGCTTGTGCGGCGACAATATTCGCCCCAGATATGCCATCTATAATG
>PGTJ01000539.1 GCA_002794515.1 Phototrophicales bacterium | reverse complement strand
CTTTTGAGGTGTTATGTAATGTCGAAAAAGTCTTTTCTGTGGTTTTGTATTTATATTTGTATGGTTGGCTGTTTATTGACGGTATCTACACCTATCAGCCGTGCGGCGGGTCATGATAATAATGTAGAATGGGGCATTAATGATGTGCGTCATAATACCCGTGATTTAACTTATCGCAATCCGTTTGGTGCTGTTCCAACAGGCACGGCGATTACCATTCGGATGCGTGTTCGCTCTTTCGATTTGACTTCGATGAATTTATATGTTTGGAATGCCCACACTGGCAGTTTGGTTTTGCCTATGTCGTGGCAATATAATGTCGATTGCCCCGATACTCCTGGACCTGATTTGGCGTGCGATATATGGGCGGCGACTATCCCCGCCACAGCCACTGCTTCGCCACGTATTTTGTATTATAAATTTCAGTTGGTCGATGGCACAGATAGCGATTGGTATGTCGATGACCATGCCCATAACAGCTATGATCACGAAGACCGTTACGAAAATGGCACGGGCATCATGGTCGATGAAAATGATAGCTCGGTGTTCAATAATTCGTTCAATATCACCGTTTATAATGCCTCTGCTTATGCCACGCATTTAGATGCTTGGGCGAGTCATGCCACAATTTATCAGATGATGCCCGATCGCTTCCGCAATGGCGACCCAACCAATGACCAATGGGTCTATAATGATGTGTATGGCAACCCCGCCACACTGCACGCCACATGGCACGAAGCGCCAGAAGATGCTCGTGTCACCAATCAGTGGAGCAGGGACTTTTTTGGTGGTGATTTGCAGGGTGTGATGGATGAACTGGATTATTTGGAGTGGTTGGGGGTTACGGCGATTTATTTCAACCCCATTTTCAATGCGCCCTCGAATCATGGTTATGACACCACCGATTATCTGAACATCAATCCCCGTTATGGAAATAACGCCCTGTTTCAACAATTCGCCACCGAAGCCGAAGCCCGTGGTATTAAAATCATCTTGGATGGTGTGTTCAATCATACAGGCTCAGATTCGCGTTATTTCGACCGCTATAATCGTTGGGATATCAATGGCAATCCTTCACTAGGCAATGATGGCAGTGGGGCATGTGAAGCGGCGAGTTCGCCATTTGCCTCGTTCTATCAATTTTTGGGCGCGCCGTTCACCGGTCCGTGTTATGGTGGACGGCGTTACGAGTCGTGGTGGGGATATGATACCTTGCCTAATCTGGTCGATTG
>PGTJ01000492.1 GCA_002794515.1 Phototrophicales bacterium | reverse complement strand
CACGCGGGGCGCTCATCATCAAAGCGGGTCTGACCATGTATGATTTGTTCACCTTTGGTCAACAAACGTTGCCCCGTCATCGCTTTTTTGGCAAAGCGGAATCGCTGGTACGCCGTCCAGAATTAAATCCGAATATCATCGCCACCGCCACTTATTATGATGCGTGGATGCCTTATCCAGAACGCATCGCCCTCGAGATCATCTTGGATGCCGAAGCCGATTCGCCGAATCATGCCCGCGCCATTAATTATGTGAAGGCGGTGGGCGCGGGATATGATACAGTAATATTGCGTGACCAGCTCACAGGTGATGAATACACGGTGAAGCCGAAGATTGTCATCAATGCTGCAGGTCCGTGGATTGATTTCGCCAACGAGAAATTGAATCGGGGCAGTCGGTTCATCGGTGGCACAAAGGGGTCGCACTTGGTGGTCGACCATCCCGAATTACATGCCGCCACACAAGGGCATGAGATGTTTTTTGAAAATGCCGATGGACGCATTTGCTTATTCTTTCCACTCGAAGACCGTGTATTGATTGGCACAACCGATATTCGCATTGATAATCCCGATGAAGCAATTTGCACAGAAGAAGAAGTCGATTACATGCTAGACATGGTGAAAATCGTCTTCCCCAATATTCATGTCGACCGCTCGCATATCGTCTATCGGTTCACAGGAGTGCGTCCATTGCCATCCAGCGCCGCCAGCACCACAGGGCAAATCAGTCGTGACCACAGCATCAACACCATTGAAGCAGGGGCGCGTGGGGCATATCCTGTATTATCTTTGGTGGGCGGAAAATGGACGACATTCCGCGCTTTTTCTGAGCATGTCACCAATGAAGTGCTAGCTCGGTTGAATAAAAAACGGATAACCAGCACACTCAAATTGCCGATTGGTGGTGGGAAAAAATTCCCCAAGAAAAATCGGCAGGGCTGGATTAACGACATGGTACTCAAGACGGGTTTATCACGCCAATATATCGAGATGATGCTCAATCGCTACGGTGGACGTGCAGAAGACATCATCGCCTTTTGCCAAGCAGAGAACGATGCGCCGTTAGAATGCGTCCCCGATTATACCCACCGCGAAATTGTGTTTTTGGCACAATACGAAAAAATCGTGCATCTCGATGATTTGCTCATGCGCCGTTCTTTGCTCGCCATGCTGGGCAAAATTGACGGGGCAGGGATAGCTGAAATCGCCCATATCCTTGCGGGGGTGTTGGGGTGGGATGCCCAACAAACACAGGATGAGATAGCGCGTGTTAGCCACATGCTCATCACACATCATGGTGTATCGCCCGAAAAAATGGGACAGATGAACTGAATACATATAATGACAACAATAACCTCCAGAAGATGACGGCGGTTATTTGTTATTGAACAAATCATCTATCGCCAAAGAATTAAGATTTTATGTTGACCAAAACGGTGCATATGGCGTTAAAATGAAAATAATGTTGAAAATCGCAACAATACCGTGAAGGGGGTATTGCGTGATGAATATTGCCACACTCAAAAT
>PGTJ01000198.1 GCA_002794515.1 Phototrophicales bacterium | reverse complement strand
CATGACATCATTGACCGAGGCATTGCGCCCCGATTTTATGGCACGGACTTCTGCCAACGAAAATTCTGTCCATGCCAATGCCTGCCGTCCACTATTTTTGCCATTAATGGGCAAGCGACGAATGGGGCGCAAATTATCATTGAGCAAATTCGCCATGCCAATGAATGTTTTACGGCGTTTTTCTTTATCAGATAACAACGAGCCAATGAACGATAATTCACCACCGACCTTGCGAAGGATCTTGAAGCCCTGCGACACATCTCGTTGCAAAGCCCCAGCAACCAATTGTGTTTTTTCGGGGATAGATGGCGCATCATACAAGGGTTTGGGTTCAATTTCGGGCATATCGGGGGTGAGATCAAACAATAAGGTGAGCAATTCCACCGCCGCCAAACCATCCACCATACAATGATGCACCTTAAAGAAAATGGCGGTGCGGTTATCAGATAGCCCCTCAATAACGTGCATCTCCCACAAGGGTTTATCTCGATTCAACGGGCTAGATACCAACCGACCCGCCAATTGGCGCAATTGTTCCTCTGTACCGGGCGGTTCGAGGCGCAAACGAAAGATATGATTGCCGACATAAAAATCGGGGTCATACATCCACATCGGTTGTCCTAAGTTCAATGGGGTTTGGACAATTTTTTGTTGATAAATTGGCGCACGATGAATGCGCGAATCGACCAATTTGACCAATTCATCAAAGTGCATCACCCCATCAAAAATACACACAGCACCGATATTCATCGGATTTTTTTGCGTCTCGACATAAAAAAATGCACTATCGACAGGACCTAAAAGGCGCTCGTTTTTCACCACCATGATATTCATCCTCCGCTACACTACTGGCTTGCTTTATCCATCGGTTAAGAACGGATAGATTTTTGTTGGTTAGTATGACCTAAAACCTTCAAAGCCGCAAGTTCTCCGCTCCGAATGAGGCGTTTTTGTGTCTCATATGAAAACGAAAATTCAGGCGCGAGGAAAAATTCGATGTCATCGGGGTCGGGATGCACCCAAATCACCTCTTTGTAGCGGTTGTGTTCCTCAAACCGCTCACGCCAACGATTGATGCGTTCATGCACCACCGTGATGACCGACTGGCGCAAAATATTCGCCGCGCCCATATCGGCAACGCTTCCATCGTTTTCTAGCCACAAGGGTTGATAGGTGTGCGAGATGATGATTTTATCGGCGAGGCTCACGCCAATATCTGCCGAGAGGGTGCGCTTAATTTCGCCATCCACCCAATATTTGCCCTTAATCATCACGGGGTCGAATAATCCGGGGACGGCGGTCGAGGCGCGGATCGCCTTATGAATGGGGACATCGGTCATGAACGCATCTTCATGACATTCAAAATCGTAAATGCTGTTGAACACCGCCCGTATCTTGGAGTCGAGCGCCGTAGCAGTGACATATAGGTCAATTTCGGTATCTCGAAAATCGGGTGAGGGCAAAAATCGGCGAAATAGGTCTTCAATTGCGCCCGAATTGAAGATGGCACGGACATTCATCGGGTTGCCCAAGAGTCGCTCTAGCGTCTCTGCGACCACATCCTTGCCACGCAACCACGGCAGTGTCGCCAAAAAAAGCGCCGTCTCAACGGTACTTTTGACGGCTTGTTTGGCAATATCGATATAATTGGGGCGAAACAACATGCCAGAGGTGAGTGTTTTGACCCACGCATCAAATTTAGGGACATATACCTGTCCCTGATGAATGGCAGAGATGAGCGTCTCTGGGGCAATGCCAGAGGCTAAAAACGCGCCGACCACCGCGCCCGCGCTTGAACCCACAATCGATGTCAAATCATCAGGACGGAGAATATTGAGGACACCCAGATGAAAGTAAAAGGCTTTGGTCGCACCACCGCTTAAAACGAGCGCCGTCCCCGATTTTTTCTTGAGTTCGGGGATTTCTGATAAAAAATTTTGACCCATAAAAAACCTATTTTCACACAAAATATCAAATGACAATAATTTTTCTAATCATAGTTTGATTATACCCACATTCCATCGGATATGACAATGGGTACGCCATAAAACCATTGGCAGGTGCTAGTCAGCTATGCTCAAACGTGCTATGATGTGTTCATGAGATATGATGTGAGGTCATGTGAACACATCAGTCGTAAAATTGCAAGAGGGCTAATAGAGCGTGATTATCGTGTGGTTCGGGCGGTTGATGTTGGCATGACAGGTAAAGATGATGATGCAGAACATCTGCCATTTGCCACCCAAAATCGTTTAATTATGGTGACATTTGACCACCCATTTGCCAGTCGAACACAGCATCGGACAGATTTCTTATGCTTGGTATGCTTAAATTACCATACAGGGAGTGATATTGGTCGTACCATCCAAATTATTAGCCGAATTTATCGAACTATTTGACGAGGCGCGTGATGCGGGTCAAGTTCATTGGTTGAGGTGACACAATATGAAAAAATTTATCCGATATATCTTATTCGGTCTGTTGGCGCTCATCAGCCTCGCTTATCTGACGCGCAAACAAACAGCACAGCGCGTCTTACGCCTATCCAAAATGCGTTACCGTGTGATTATAACGCGCAATATCGCCATCCCTACCCCAGACGGCGTGTCGCTCATGGCAGATCACTATGCGCCCCGCGCCGATGGTGATTTTCCGACCGTCTTCATCCGCACACCATATGGGCGGAATCATCTGAATAGCAATTTCGGTTGGTATTTAGAATTCATCGGCAAGCGTTTCGCAGAACGCGGCTACCACGTCCTGATACAAGATGTGCGCGGCAGGTTTGAATCGGGGGGCGAATTTTCGCCATATTTCTCGGAACGTGCCGATGCCGCGGCGACTATCACATGGCTCGAATCACAATCATGGTTCAATGGGGTGATCGGCATGTGGAGCGGGAGCTATTTGGGAATCGTGCAGTGGGCGATCGCACCACATCATCCCGCCATTCGGGCGATCGTGCCTGCCATCACATCATCCGATTTATATCCCATTTTGTACCCCGATGGTGCGTTCGATTTAGGGTTAGCCATGCGCTGGATGGCGGTCTTTCATCAATTAGATAAATTACGGGGCAAGCCGTTAATTTATTCAGCGACTTTTTGGCAGGAGGTGGAACGCAAAACACAAAAAGCATTCGACCACCTGCCGATTCGAGATGACGACATCGCCATATTCGATAAGCCAGTCGATTATTACCGCTTGTGGTTAGATAATGCCGACCCCACCACCCCGACATGGGATGAGATGCGTCAGATGAACAACCTGAGCGCGTTGGATACGCCCGTCCATCTCATCGGCGGATGGTACGACTTTTTCTTGCGTGGCACATTGGCAGATTACCATCGCCTGCGCGAGGCGGGCAAAAATCCCTATCTGACCATTGGCGGGGGGCATCATTTCAGCACCATCGCCAGCATGATCGAATTGACCGAAGGGTTGCGCTGGTTCGATGCACATCTCAAAGGGGATAAATCAGCGATACGCCAAAAACCCGTGCGCTTGTATGTGATGGGCATCCGCCAATGGCGCGATTACGACCAATTCCCGCCAGCCAATACCCGCCCCACCCCGTTCTATCTGCATCAAGGCGGTGAACTCTCGGCGGATGCGCCCCGACACGAAACACCCGATAATTACATGTACGACCCGCAACATCCCACACCATATATCGGCGGGACGCAGTTCCACCTGTGGAATGCGGGCAAGCGGGATAATCGGCGCATTGAACAGCGCGATGATGTGCTGGTTTATACCACTGCGCCGTTATCTGCACCACTGGAGGTCATCGGCTATGTGCGCCTGCAATTGTACGTCTATACCGATGTCCCCTGCGCCGATTTTTATGGGCGGTTATGTGATGTGCATCCCGATGGACGGTCATACAACATTTGTGATGGTCTGATGCGCCTATCGAAAAAAGCGGTAGCCCCACAACCCGATGGCACGTATTGCATCGAGGTGGATATGTGGGCGACCGCACATCATTTCAAGGCGGGGCATCGGCTACGCCTGCAAATCGCCAGCGCCGCACATCCGCGTTGGTCGCGCAATTTGTGCGTCGATGCCCCATTCCTGACGTGTACCGAGCATCAACCAGCGCACCAACAAATTTTTCATGATGCTGACCACCCCTCGGCGCTGATCTTGCCGATGGTGGGGTGATTTTGCACACATCCCAAAATCGGCTAAACTATTCTTATTTGCGCCTTGAGAAAGGATTCGTGTATCTATGAAAGCCGATAGCATCTCGATATCGAAAGTGTTCAGCAGTGGCGGGGATGTAAATTATATCTTGCCCCATTTTCAGCGCGAATATGCGTGGGATAAAGAAAATTGGGATACCCTCATGGAAGATTTGTGGGATGTTTACGACATTTACAAGCCTGATGATGAACCCGAACATTTTATGGGGGCGCTGGTGGTCATCCAAGACGGCACGCGCAACGGCACCATTCCCGCCTTCAAGTTAGTGGATGGTCAACAACGCTTAACTACCATATCGGTGTTATTATGTGCGTTGGGCAAATTGGTCAAAGACTCGCATCCGAATTTATACAAGCGCATTCGTAAGGTGTTGCTCAATCTGGATGAAAGCGAGCAAGGCTTGCTCTATTACAAACTCGTCCCTACGGCAAAACAAGGCGATCGAGACACGTATCTCACCATTTTGACGCACGAAGCCGCGCCTGCCCAATCCGAGTCGCGTATTGCAAGCGCATTCGATTATTTCCTACGCCACCTACGGGCAAAAATCAAACAGATCGACCCCGAAAAATTGACATTAGTCATCCTCAATTGCCTACATGTGGTGTTCATCACACTCGACCAAAAAGAACGCCCATACGAAATTTTTGAGAGCCTAAACGCCAAAGGCAAACCACTCACCGCACCCGATCTAGTCCGCAATTATATCGCCATGAAATTGCCCGAAAAACACCAAGAGGCGGTGTTCAATCAGTATTGGCTGGGGATTGAAGGGTTGCTGAACGAAAATCGCACCCGTTTGGGCATTGGCGAACTGACAGCATTTTTACGGCATTATCTCTCCTTACGCAGTTTTTCATTATGTGCCCGCAACCGCGTATACCAACGTTTTCGGGAACGGATAGAGAAAGAATTCCCCACTACTGAAGCCTTCATCGGCGAAATCGAGACGTTATACCGTTATGCGGGATATTATGATCGCCTACTCCGCCCTGAGAATGAACCAGAAGCGCGTATATCATCACGGCTCAAGCGATTGAATATGCTCGAAACAACCACCGCATACCCCTTTTTGATGCAGGTCTACGCCGATTGGGATTCGGACATTCTCAGCGTAGAACAAGT
>PGTJ01000248.1 GCA_002794515.1 Phototrophicales bacterium | reverse complement strand
TCCTAGTCCCCATAGCCACGGGGTTTTATTTACCATCTCGGGGTACATTTCGGGTTGGATATTCATCGGATAGCGCATTCGGCGATACACATCCACCTGTGTGATCTCGAATTTATCGCGCCCATATTTGCGATATAAGGCTTCGCTGATGGCATCGGCGGCGGCACGATGCCCTCCGCCCGTATCCGACATGAGAAAGAGAATTTTATACATGCCAATTCATCCTAAAAATGTGTTTGTGTGATATAGTCATTATCGGATATAATGCGAATTATGTGTAGTGAGGAGGACTTCTAAATGGATAAAGATGATTGGCAGGGGATGCAAGCAGATAAACAATTGCGCGATTTTGCGGGTCAATTGCGCGACCAACATCCGCATCTCAAAGTGAAAGTGCATGTATTTGGCGGAGGTGTTTCGCTAATTGTGACTCAACCAACGGGTGCAGATGTGGCGAAAATTGTCTACGAAAAGAATCAATACACAGTCACTACGGCGGGGCAACTATCCAAGCGCGTCACATTTGACCAAGCCACGAAACAACTTGAAGAAGCATTAGCGATATTATCATGAGGCGATGATATGGATAACTATCGTACATTAGACCAACTACGCGATGAATTGAAGGAACAATATCCCCAATTGAGGATAAATCGTGATAGTGGTCACCCGGGTGAGTATCTATTGATTTATGATGGGGATAAAAAATTAGCGCAACTGGAAATCACGAATCAAGGTGGTGATATGCGGTTAACTTTCACCCTAGAAAGTCCTAAACCAGAAACATTTCCCACATTTGCAAAAGCCAAAAAGCGATTGAAGGATTGGCTCAACAAGCAATTTGCTTGATGATGTGTTGCGAAAAAGAGGGGCAGATGTTGCCCCTCTTGATTATGCGCTGGGGATGCGTTCAAAGGTGAGGACGGTTGACTCGCCTGAATATAGGATGAGCGTATCGCCTGTGATGAGGATATAATTCCCCGCCTCTAATGCCGAGAAAAATGCCATTTCTTGGGCGTTCATCGCCTCATCCACACAAGCCATGCGCGTGCTGACCACCGGGCTAAAGGTGATTTGACCCCCTGTGAGCGTGTATTGGGTGTTATAGCGGTTGCATCCACCCGAACCCGATGCCCCCATATCCGCGCCAAAGGTTAAGGTGATGTCGCCGTCTACGGCGCTGGTCACAGATTGCGCCGATTGCGCCACCAATTGCCATGCCGTGTCATCTAGCATATAGCGCCGTTCAAACACCAGTTGTTGATTATCACCATATCCGATGACCAATTTATCGGCGGTTTGATTGATGATCCCTGTCGCAGAGGCTAAGGCGTTCAGATAGGCGCTCTCTTGTGCCATCACACCGTCTTCCATACACGCCATCTCGGTCTGATACATATTGCTAAATGTGACCTGATTTGCATCTGGAAGTGTACCTACCACATAATTCCCGCCGTAGCTATTGCATCCTGTAGATCCCGTGACCGTGCCATCTTCACCAAATTGTGCGCTGATAGGCGTATTGCCGATAGGTGTGGTGGGATTATTCGCATCGCCATAGCTGACCAATTGCCATGTCGTATTGGCTAATGTCAACGCCATGAAAATCATCTGCCCACCATCATAATTCAAGATGAGGCGGTTATCGCGCACTTCATAGGTGGTGACGGCTTGCAAGGTTTGCAAGAAAAATAATTCCTGATTCATCACATCATCGCGTACGCACGCCATGAGCGTACTCATGGGCATATCGAAGCGGATGTTGGGTTCATCTACGTTATAGCCGATGCTATAGCTATTGCATCCAGCAAAACCAGATGCACTCGTCCCACTGCCAAAATTCAATGTGACACTCACCCCACCAATGGCGGGAGTTTGCGAATCAGGTGCGCCATACGAGAGCAATTGCCAGCGTGTGCCGAATAGGGATGAGGTGAATACATTTTGTGCCGATGCCATGCCTATGCCGATCATCACCAGTAAACCCAAAACCAGAGATATTGCTAATTTCATGTGTTTTTGCTCCTTTATCATTTAATCAGACATATCTCAAACGATAATAACCCATGTTTTGTTCCACCTATTTAGGGGCTAACCCACCGAAATGTGCCACTCCCTGTACAAGTCGAGGTGGCAAATGCACCTATAGCGAAGCCACCCCCTGGTGGATATGTCGGATAGCGTGAGGTAGAATTGAGCGTAAACCCAATTTCTCTGGGAGATATAATGCGGTATGTTTGAACAACAGTTGTGGTACGCGGTAAAATGCGACCATCTTCGGTACGCCCTTCATCTACCGACCATGTATATTCGTCTTGATATTGATTATCGCCTGTGCTAGATGCACGTCGTTCATCAGACTGCGCTCCAATCAATACCAATTGATTGTTGATTAGTTTGATGACACGAGTGTAGGAGTCAGGATATGAATTAGAACCACATTGCAGATTATAGGCTATTGAATAGCGCCCTTCGTAAATGCCATTCGGTGCGAATGTGGTGAGATAGATGCGCCATTCACCACCAATGTCGCCGATGGCGTATCGGGCAAGGTTTGGATGAGCAGACCGCCACGCATCATCCCCATGCAATCGGTTAGGTCATCGGCGACGCGCAAGGTGATGTCGCTCATAGGAATACTCGGCGCGGGCGGATTTTGGTAATCTATCACAGGTAAGCTACTGGTATCGCCAGATACGCGCAAAACCTGATTCGATGTCCATCCTTCACTGTCACCCGATGTGCTATAATCGCCCAATTGGATACCACGTATTGGCATTGTTTCTGCCGATGATAGATACAGCGACATTGGCAGGGATAACCGTGATGACGGTTGTATCACTTTCTGCGAATGGCACACGTCGCACACGGGCGTTGGCGGTGGTCGTGCCACTCAGAGACGGCACGGTGACATTATTGGTGATGCTGATATGTCCCCATGCCAACATCTGCAAATTTTGGGTTGGCTCATCAAGTGGCATATCGGCTTGCAAACGCAACAACGCCATGCCACCGTCTAAGGTCATGGTTTGAATATCATTGACAGGGATAATTTGCCCAACCGTATTAAACGAATCGCTATCTTGATTATTGATGGTGATATTAGGGTGAACAAAACAGGCTTCATTCCGACTCGTGGCTTCGCATACAATCGGGATTTCTTCAACGGGTATCATCGGGCAAGCATCCGATTCTTGTGCAACCAACACCCCAACGATTAACAACATGACACTGATTAACCCAAATATACGTACTTGATTAATCTGCTATACACCTCTACTCGTATACTACTAACCAAGTTTTTATTACGATATGTGATACGGTAGAATTATACCATACAAAGTCGGGTAGAAATTAAAAGACATTATCATTTGATTCCTAGCCCAAATTTGCAAGTGCGGTTATAATCTAACCATCAGAAATAAAAACTTAAAATCGGCAAAATATTCATAAAGGTTGCCCCTATGACCACCGAAACACCGAAACTCACCCCTCAGCATATGCAAACATTATATGAAATCACGGGTCAGATGATTTCATCGCTCAATTTTGAAGATGCCTTGAATAACGTCATGGACTCGGTGATGCACATCACCAAAGCGCAACGCGGGTTTTTGATGATGGCGGATGATGATGGTGAATTGCGGACATTGGTCGTGAAAGGTGTAGATGAAGATACGCTCAACCAAGAGGGATATAGCACCACCATTGTGCGCGAGGTGGTCAATTCCCGAAAAGTATTGTTGACCAACAATGCCCAATTCGATACGCGCTTTCAGGCGGGGCAGAGCATCATCATGCGTGGGCTACGGGCAATTTTATGTGCGCCGATGATTGTCAAAAATCGGCTCATGGGCATTTTATATGTCGATACATCGATGAAATCGGGCAATTTCACCCAAGCCGATTCCGATTTGTTGAGCGCCGTTGCTGGTCAGGCGGCGATTGCCCTCGAAAATGCCCGCCTATATACGGTCGCCGTCGAAAAAGGGCGTATGGAACGCGAATTACAAATGGCGAGCGAAATTCAACAAGC
>PGTJ01000385.1 GCA_002794515.1 Phototrophicales bacterium | reverse complement strand
CCTTGTTGATAATCGATATTCGGTGGCGGGGTCAAACCCAAAAATCCCCATGATTGGGTTTTTGAGGCATTTTGAATTTGGAATATGACCCCATTGAAGACATCATGAATGGGTTGGCGGTCTGGAATTTTGGGTTGTGGCATAAATTAGTGCGTCGCTTCGGTCGTCTCTGGCAAAGCATTCACCGATGCGCCAGAGTCGAGGGTCAATAATTCATCACTGGGTTCGTGATGATGGTCTTCGTGATGATGCCCATGATAAAGGGGTTTATTAATATCATCAAAATGTTCCCAAGGACGCACCACCGCTAACCATGCGCCGATAGCTGTCGCCAACATCAAAAATCCACTGAGGATGAATAATCCAACCAGCGTGTTATCGGCATTTTCTTTGCCAATAACCCCGATCGATGCGCCGATAATCATCAATGTGATGCCCAGCCCACCCAGTAATGCAAAACCGAGTGTCACATTATTATTGCCTGTATCATGTACGGGGGTATTGGTCTCTGTTGCCATCTGCTTTCCCTCTATATATTGATTAAGCCAAAATCTGCCAATTATCTCCTTAAAAATTTTCCTACGTCATGCCGATAGTGTCAAGCCTATATGTTGATTTGCCCGATTTGTGCAAATTGTATAAAAGTGACGAAAATCACAAATATTGATGTGGAAAGTCGCTAGAGAAACTGCGCTCTTTGGCTTAGAATAGCACTGGTCGTTAAAAATGCTTTTTGATAAAAGATATTTTGAGGAGGGATGTGTTCTATATGTATTCAAAAGGATATTATACAGCGCTCGAAAGTGTTGGTCTGACCGCCGCCGATGTACGGCGCTTGAATATTCATTGGAATTTGACACCATCGGAGTTATACGAACATGCTATTCGCAATGGTGAGGCGGAACTGACCAATTCGGGTGCGTTGCGCGTCCTGACGGGTCAATATACAGGACGTAGCCCAAAAGATAAATTTTTTGTCAAATATCCCGATTCTGAGTCCGAAAAATATATTTGGTGGGGCGATGTGAACCAGCCCATTTCGCCCGAAGTATTCGATGGATTGCATCGTAAAGTGCTGAATCATCTCAGCCATCAATCCGATTTATATATTTTAGATGCCCATGCTGGCACAGACCCCCGTTATCGGTTGCCGATTCGCTTGGTGAGTGAGGTGGCATATCATGCTTTATTCGCATGGAATATGTTTGTGCGTCCAACACCAGAAGAATTAGAAAATCACCAACCCCAATTCACCATCCTCGCCGCGCCCAGCTTAATTGCCAAGCCCGATGAAGATGGGACACGCACAGGCACATTCATTTTGCTCAACATGGAAAAACGGCTCATCCTGATTGGTGGCACATTGTATTCAGGTGAGGTGAAAAAAGGGATTTTTTCAGTATTGAATTATTTGTTGCCATTGCAAAAAGTGATGCCCATGCACTGTTCAGCAAATCATAGTACAGATGGCAAAGTGGCGGTATTCTTTGGATTGAGTGGTACAGGCAAGACCACCTTGAGCGCCGATTCATCGCGGGTGTTAATTGGCGATGATGAACATGGTTGGAGCGATGAGGGCATTTTCAATTTTGAAGGGGGGTGTTATGCCAAGACCATCAACCTCAGCCCCGAAGGTGAACCCGAAATTTATGCGACAACCAAGATGTACGGCACAATTTTAGAAAATGTGGTATTAAATGCCGATCGCTCTCCCGATTTTAATGATGATCGCTATACTGAGAATACCCGTTGTTCGTATCCGATTCATTTCATCCCCAATGCCAGCCAAACAGGGCGGGCAGGGCATCCTGAAAATATCATCTTTTTAACAGCCGATGCTTTTGGTGTGTTGCCTCCTGTGGCAAAGCTCACACCTGAACAAGCCATGTATCACTTTATCAGTGGGTATACGGCGAAAGTCGCTGGCACAGAACGGGGAGTCACGGAACCATCTGCCACATTCAGCGCCTGTTTTGGTGGTCCATTCATGCCCATGCACCCGACTGTGTATGCCGAATTGTTGGCGGAAAAAATCAAAAAACATGGGTCGCATGTTTGGCTCATCAACACTGGTTGGACGGGTGGTGGTTATGGGGTGGGGCATCGGATGTCGCTCAAGCATACCCGCCGAATTGTCAATGCTGTTCTGAATGGCGAATTGGATGGTGGTCAATTTGTCGAGGAACCTTTCTTTGGGTTGATGATACCCACTCATGTGCCAGATGTGCCAGATGACATCCTTAACCCGCGTAACACCTGGGCAGATAAAGATGCGTATGATGCCAAAGCAAAGGCATTGGTTGAGATGTTCAAGAAAAATTTTGCTAAATTTGCCGATAAAGCATCGCCAGAGATTTTCAAAGGTGCGCCAAAGGCTTAAAATGGTATATCGT
>PGTJ01000205.1 GCA_002794515.1 Phototrophicales bacterium | reverse complement strand
CTTTGTCTTATTTGGTGGCAGTGGCTCGGAGATTGAAATTTGCCAACAGTTACAACGTCAATTCATCTCGTGTGAACTCGACCCGCATTATCATGCGATGATCTTAGACCGACTAAATTCGGGTATGATTGACGACAAATATCGCTTGAATGGTCAATTGCCGACCGAACAAGTCGTGCAACAATTAGACCTATTCCATACAGAAAGATGACACACATGCGTTATGCCGTTTGTTTGTTGATAATGATGGGGATGGTGGGTCTTTCGACCGCTCAAACCCAGCCTATTTCAGCACCTATATCTATCACAGCAGAAAATATTCACCATTTACAATCGGTGATGCAAATTGATTTTGCCGATTATCCCGATATCCGCAGTGGATGGTTTGTCATGTCGCCAGATGGTCATTATGTGGCGGTGCGTGCTGGGCTTAATCGGATGATGATTTGGTATAAGACGACCTTTATGACTAGTGTGACCGTACCCACGATGGTGGTCGATGCTGTCTTTGCCCCGCCACTGTCGTTGACGATACTCGATGATAGTGGGCAGGTGATTGTTTATTTTCTCGATTTAGAACGGCAAGATTTGCTCACGCTGAATACTACCAATCATATCCTACAATCGGTGTGGTTTAACCCCACCACACAGACTTTCTGGCTAGAAGCCTTGACCATCCCCGAAAATGAGTATACGGTGTTCTCGGTAGATTTTGCCTCTGAAATCCAGACACATCCATATGCCCCTGCTACTGACCCCAATGCGATGGTGCGGATTGGGCGCATCATGCCCCCATACGTGGTCACATCTTCACCAGAAGGGGAGGTCAAGTTATGGCATCTGGAGACGGGTGAGGTATTAGCCAGCGCCGATGTCGGCGATATGCCCGCCGTATTTGGTCAGATTTCGCCCAATTCCCAATGGTTGGTCTGGCGCGACCCGATGTCGGAGGCGGTGAATTTGCTCAATTTTGAGACGGGCGAAAATCAACGCATTGCCGAATTGAATGGCGCGTATTTTCAGGCATTTTTCGTCTCGGATGATGGCAGTGTGATTTTAGCGGTGGATGAAAATTTTCAGCCACGCATCGTTGCATGGATAACCGCCACAGGGGAACGGATTGATTTGGGCGAATTTCGAGCATGTTCCCGCGTGCCAGATATGATTCGCATGAGCCAAGATTTCACCACATTGGTGATTGGTTGTGATACCGGGTTGGATATTTGGCGCATTACGCCAGAAAGTGATTAATATAAATGGATATATCAGCTATCAAAAAAATGTACGATTATCATTTCGCTATGCACCGTAAAGTGTGGAGCAACTGTATTGAGGCGCTCACCGATGTGCAATTCATCACCGATTTAGATTATTCTAAAGGGTCTATTCGCAATCAGTGTCTTCATCTGATAGGTGTGGATGAACGTTGGTTTGCGCGGATACAAGGTGCGACATTGCCCGATTTTCCTGCGAATGAAGCCTATAGCACCAAAGCCAGTGTTCGGGCGCGTTGGGATGAAACAGAAAAAAACATCATAGCATATTTAGATACACTCACCGATGTCGATTTATCGCGCATACTCACCTTTGATATGCCACATCGTGGTGGGAGCAAGACCAATCAGGTATGGGAAATATTGGTGCATGTGATTAATCATGGCACAGACCATCGCGCTCAAATCTTAGCGATGTTGTACCAAATGGGCGCACCCACACTCGAACAAGATATGATATTGTATTGGTGGGAATAACCAAATCAACCAATCTGGTAGCATATACTGCCACCGCACAAACTCTGAGTGCGGTGTAGGGGCGGATTAACGATGTGTATATCCGCACTTATATATGCCACATATCCGCATTTTTGCCTGTATATCATCTTAAAGTGGGTGTCTGATCACCCATTTTTAGCCAATTCTGCCGATAAACACGGCTATTTTTTGGTGAATTTGTGCAATTCCACCGACTATACCCCAAAAATATTCATACAGAAAATCCATGTTCAATTGCCAATTCTCTTGTTATATTCACTAATGGAAATGCGTGAATTTTGTCATTTTTCCACAAACACATGAATTTATATCTCAAAAAATATCCTTTTTTTACGGCATTACATCAAAATTCGGTAATTTGATGCTGTGAATTATGGGAAGGATTGATATACATATGCAACAGGATAACGACCCCGATATGCAGGCGGATGAACTTCATCCGATTGATACACAAGAACGTGATGCGTGCGCCTTGATTTGTGCTGTTCGCAAGGGTGGACAAGCCACACATGGTAATGTCAAGCGTACGATAGAAGGACTCGCCCGCATGGGGCATCGCACAGGGTATATCAATGGCGAAGGCGATGGTGTGGGTATCCTCACCGACATCCCACGTCAATTGTGGTCAAAACGCCTTGCTCATGCTGGATTGCGCTCATCACTCGCCACCGACCGTAATTTCTGGGTGGCGCATGTCATGATTCCCGCCGCCGACCGCAACCGTGCCAATCATCTTGTCGACCAAATTTGTCGAGAAATCACCGATGCGGGTTTGCACGTCTTGCTCGATGAACCCGGTCAGGTCAACCGCTTGGTATTGGGTCCGAATGCCGAGAAGAATGAACCCGTGTTTTGGCAAATTGCAGGTATGAATGGGCAAGTGCCATCGAATAAATTAGATGCCACTTTGTTCGATTTGCAAGTGCGCTTAGAACGGGCATTGGGGGTGCATTTGCCATCATTTTCGGCACATAGTGTGGTGTATAAAGTTCAAGGCACAGTCGAAATTTTACGCCGATACTATCCCGAATTGCGCGACCCCGATTACGCCTCGACTGTCACCCTTGGACATGCCCGTTATAGCACCAATACCAATCCCATTTTTGAACGCGCCCAACCATTCGGTGTGTTGGGGCATAATGGCGAATTCAACACCATTTCGCGTTTTCGCATGGAAGCCGCTATGTTGGGCATTCATCTCGCGCCAAATAATTCCGATAGCCAAGATGTTGACCGTGTTATCCAAGCCTTGTGTATGCGCTATGGACTCGATCTCATCGAAGCAATGGAGTATGTTTTCCCCCCATTTGAACACGACCTCGCCCAAAATAATCCCGATATTCAACAAATGTATCGTGAAATTCGCCAAACATTCGGTCCCTTCGCACAAGGTCCCGCTGGTGTGGCGGCACGTCTTGGCAATTTGTGTGTGTTCAGCGTTGATGCATTGGGTTTGCGTCCATTGTGGTTTGGCGAGACCGAAAAAGAATATTTCGCCACATCTGAACGCGGTGTGTACTTTTTAGATGCCATGTCATCTAGCCCTAAACCAATGGCACCGGGCGAAAAAATCGCCCTCAAAATTAATCCGGGTCATTCTATAGAAATGCTAGAATACCCTGCCATTCAAAAACATGTCCTCACACGTTATCGTGAACGGATTCCCGCTATCAACAAAGGCAAACGGGTATATGCAGGGGCATCAGCACCCATTACCCCACCATCTGGCACAATGCAACCGCCAATGCCATTTGGTGATGGACGCGAAGCCGTCATGCAATACACACCCACCGCCGTAGCACCTGCCACCACAAAAACCGATTATCCATGGCAAACACGCCAAAATCCGATTAATACCAATACAATGGCATCGCTCGGTTGGGAACGCTATCATACTGAACTCATTGAATCGATGGCAATTAATAAAAAAGAGACTATCGGCTCGCTCGGTTGGGATGGTCCCTTGGGCGCACTCAGCCAAAAACGCACCAACATCGCCGATTATTTCAAAGAAACAGTGGCGGTTGTTACCAATCCCGCCATTGACCGTGAGCGAGAACGCGCTCAATTCTCCACGCGGATGGTGTTGGGTGTGCGTCCGTTAGTGGGCGAGACATTGAATGATGACGATATTTTGATGGAACTCGAAACACCCCTCTTAGTTGGTGGTCATCCTGCGCTGGGAGATATTGCCGATTTACGCAAAGTCGCCCAAAAATTAGGCACATATACCCTCGAAGATGTGGTGACAGAATTTGGCGAATTTGCCTATTATTTATCCATGACTGCTTCGCGGGAAGAGACGATTGAAAGCGCACTGGAACGCATTCAACAACAAGCCGTGGATGTTGTCCGTGATGGTATGATGCTCATCGTCTTGGATGATACTGATGCTTATGCGGGCGATGTATTGTGGATTGACCCCCTTTTGGTCGTGGCGGCGGTGGATAGGGCATTGCGCCAAGCCGATGCAGGCATGAATTTGCGTCGCCGTGTGGGCATTGTGTTGCGCTCTGGTGCATTGCGCGATTTGCATGATATGGCGATGGCGGTCAGTTTAGGCGCGAATGCCATTGTGCCATATGCCTTCTATGCGGTGGCGTTGGGCATTGCTCCCCGTGCGGGTGATGAACCGAGTGTCGATGAAATTATCAAACGTACGACCAACACGGTGAAAACCATCAATTCGGGCTTAGAAAAAATCACATCCACTATTGGATGTCATGAATTGCGCGGTTATGGGCATAGTTTTAGCTCTATCGGCTTATCGAAAGGTGTGGCGGCGATTTTTGGCACACCGAATTATTTCGGCTCTGAGGGGCGTGGTCTCACTTGGTCGGATATTCAAGAAGATGCCGAAGAACGCGCCGCCGAATGGCGTGGCGAAAAACGCAATAAACTCGAAAACCCTGATCGCTTGTATCCTAAAATGTGGAAAAAAGTCGAAGATGTGGCGCAAGGTCTGAGCAATTTAGATGAATATAATGAAGCTATGCTGGCATTGGAGCAGAAAAATCCTGTCGCCATCCGTCATATCCTCGGCTTTAAGACTTCATCCAAACCCATAGACCCGTCATTGGTGGATTTATCGGTGGGCGAACATGCCATGCCCATCCTCATCGGTGCGATGTCGTTTGGTTCACAAGGGGAATTGAGTTATAAGGCATATGCCGAAGCCGCTTATCGCTTGAATACCATTTGTGTGAATGGTGAAGGGGGCGAACTGAGCGACATTATGGGCAAATATCCGCGTAATCGTGGGCAACAAATCGCGTCAGCGCGGTTTGGGGTGAATATCGAATTTTTGAATTCGTGTAATTTGCTCGAAATCAAAAT
>PGTJ01000149.1 GCA_002794515.1 Phototrophicales bacterium | reverse complement strand
GCATCGGCTTGTGTGGTGCTACGGATGACCATCGCATCCGCATCGGGCAACAATTTAATCACTTCTTCACGCGATAAATTGCCCGCCGTGACTTTGAAGCCTTCGGTTTTTTCGAGCAATTCGATTGCTTTTTTATCCACATTATCCAATGCGAGGACATGATAGGTCATAGTGTGCTAAATCTCCTTCTGATTGATTATGTTGATTATGCTTCTCTGAGGGTAATCAGGTTAGTGCCTACTAAAATACGAACCACATCGCCATTATAGCCAATGCTGAAAAACGATTTTGAAAAGATGGATATGCTTTCTATCGATGTAATTCGTCTTGGTGTGGTGAAGCCGTCTTCGGCGATGTTCACCATCGATAATACGAATTGTCGATTTGCCAGATTAAGCCCCATATAGAACATTGCCTGTTGTGTGGGAGAGACCAACGCCCATGAGAGGATGTTATCCGTCAGGAGGGGGATGTCATCAAACAAGGTGACTTGTCTGAGATCATCATCTTCGCTGATGGCGCTATAATCATAAAATGAATCGAGCATATCGGCAGATACATCATATCGCAATGGTGGCAAGAGCAAATCTGGACGGAGCTGGTTATTGAAAAGCAAAATGACCAACTGGTTGCTATCACCTGTCCAGGCTAAATTGCGCGGAGCAAGTCCAAACAATCCTGTTTCGCTCACGGTTTGTATCCACCATTCAGGCACACCCGCCGTGATGACGAGTAAACGGTCGTAATCTAAATGGATTTTGACAGTGTTTTCGGTGAGATCAAAAATCCAAATACCGTTTGTTGGGTCGCCCGGCTGAGACATGCTACTGAATGCCAAATATCGTCCATCGGGGCTAATGCTCATCACACCATTCAGCTTATCCATTTCTGCACGAAAGACCGAATATGGGCGGTTTGAGGGATGGCGGAAGATGACCTCTGGCGAATTTGTGCCGATGATATCATCGGCAGGGATACGCATCAAATCGGCACGCCATTCATTCACTGAGGGGTCTATTGCATTACGGAAGAAATATAAATCACCATTCGGCGACCATGTTGGCGCAAGATCCATCCACACCTTTGAACGCATTTTATCATCATTCAAAAATCGGTCATTATAACCCACTCCATCATCTGTCCGATTGATGAAGCGATTATCTTGGGTATCATAAATCATAATATCGACATCGCGTGCTTCTCTAAGACCGATGACATCTAGATTGAGGACAAAATAGCGCCCATTTGGCGACCAATAGCCACCATAAAATTCAAATGTACGCTCACCCATATTGGTGCATGTGCTGGCATTGGCTATGAATTGATACACACAAATGGATGTCGATGCTGTGCCACTATTCCGTTGAAAGATGATGCGCTCGCCATCGGGCGCAATCACAGCCGAGTCGAAATAAATACGGTCACTCTCTGAAATCGGTGGGGTGATATTGGCTTCGAGTAGGCTCGGCATATCTTTGGTGCGTCCGATACTCTCCATGCTGACAAATTGCAGTTTGTTATCATCGAGTGTGAGTGGTGATTGTGGCTCAGATGATAAATGTATCTCCATCTTGGTGCTGGTCATAGAATAACCATCATGTGTCATCAACAACGACAGCATGATGATTAAATACACAAATAGGCGATGGTGCATGATTTTTTTCTCCCTGATATATATAATACAGTAAGGGCGCAATATAACGCAATATAATGCGCCCTTACTGTATTATACGTCATAATCAGATTATCGTTGCACGAATTCCGTCAGACCACTTAAGACTTCTTCGAGTGTGCTGGGTTGCATATCACCCATATGTGCAATACGGAAGGTTTTGCCTTTGATTTTGCCATAGCCCTTATCCATCTCGAAGAATTTGCCCTTCATGAACTTTGCCATGTCATCGACATTGATATTTTTCTGGCGGTTATCCACTGCCGTGACGGTCGCCGATTCGTACCCTTTTTGGGCGAACACGCCGAAGCCGTTGCTATATGCCCATTGGTGGGTCATATCGCGCATGGCGAGATGACGCGCCCAGCGTGCTTCGAGTCCTTCTGCCAAAATGGCATCTAGTTGCACATCGGCGGCGTACATCAAGGCGATGGGTGGGGTAGAGGGGGTGTTATTTTTGAGCAGGCTCTCTTCAATTTCGAGGAAGTCGAAATAATAACCGCGATATTGAATCTGTTTGGCGCGTTCTAACACGCGGTCGCTGATCGAAGCAAAGGCGATACCGGGTGGCAAGGCGAATGCTTTTTGTGAACTGGTCAGCGCCATATCAATTCCCCAGTCATCGACACGCAATTCGATCCCCAAAAATCCAGATACGGTATCCACCAAGAACAGGGTGTCTTCGTATTGACGGACAACCTGGGCGATCTCTTTTATCGGATTGGTCACGCCTGTGCTGGTCTCGTTATGCACCACGCATACCGCATCATAAGCCGATTTTTTCAGCGCATCCGCCACCATTTCGGGGGTATGTGCCTCGCCCCATGCCACTTCGATCACATCCACTTGTTTCCCGTTGGCTTTGCTGATTTCTGCCCAGCGTTCGCTGAATGCACCGCCAACCAGGTGCAAGACCTTTTTATCGTCACGAATACAATTGCGTGATGCACCTTCCCACAAACCAGTCCCAGATGACCCTTGTACGAATACCCGTGATTGCGTCAGGAAGGCTTGACGTAATTTGCCTTGCAGACGAGCGAATAAATCGGCAAAGGCGGTGGAACGATGACCGATCATCCATGCGGTTTGTGCATCCAGAATTTCTTTACGAACTTCTACAGGACCAGGGATAACAAGACGTTGGTGATTTTGTGACATAGTTGGTTTTCATCTCCATCGAGTTATAGACGATACTTGTGCATTTTATCACTTGGATATAATACCCGAATAGGGCAGGCTTGTAGGATTGTATACAACATTTTTGATATAATCAGTACGAAAAATGCGATAGATGATGACTATTGATAGGCTATTCATGAAATATTTGGGATATATTGGGATATGGTTGGGATTTATTGGGTTGATAGCCATCCTTATCAGCCATGTACCATCATCTGCCACTGCCACAGATATGCCCACGCCAACAGCATCACCCATACCAACCGCAACAGCATCACCCGAAATCACACCATACCCCGATTTAGGCATTATGCCAACCCCCACCATGCCTTATCCGCCAATGCTCAATGGTGTGCCAATTGAACAGATTATCGTCATCGATGAAGATGCCAAGACCACCATCCGTGCCACATATGCCGTTGGTCAAGAATTGGGGCGCAATCCATTCGCGTTTTCTAAATTGGGCGATAGCACCATCGAAAATCCGCACTTTTTAGCCCGTTTCGATGATGCCCGATTGGGTCATGTCACCTATCATCTGGGTGAATATGCCTATTTAGAATCGGTCATTCGTTTTTATGAGGGGTCGTTTAATCGGCAAGGCGAGGCGGTGATCCGTGGGCTTCATGCGTGGTCGGTGTTCAATCCGCAATGGGGGAGTCCCAATTGTTTTGCAGATGAAGGGGTGTTGGCGTGCGAAATTCGGGTGCATAATCCCAGCATCATCTTCATCCGTTTGGGGACGAATGATGTCGGTGTGCCAGAAGGATTTGACCGAGATATGCGTCGGATTATCGAATATTGCCTGTCGCAAGGGGTTATCCCCATTTTAGGCACAAAAGCCGACCTGCGCGATGGCAATCCAAGCCCAAATAACGCCACCATTCGCCGTCTGGCAGATGAATACAACATCCCGTTATGGGATTTTGAACGCCTCGCGCAAACATTACCCAACCGCGGATTAGATTTGGATAATCATCACCTGACCACATTTTATGCCCATGATTGGACATCACCCCTAGCGTGGCAACGCGGACACGCCGCTCATAGCCTATCGGCGTTGATGATGCTCGATGCCGTGTGGCGTGTATTGTTGGGATATTAATCTAAATATGGATAATCCAAAAACATCACCTCTAGGCGCAGGCGCAGGTTGATATTGGCGCTCAATTGCGATAGGGTGGTTTGGGTGGCTCTGATGCCTTTCAGCACATCCTCCACCGTCATGGCTTTGGCGAAGTGGCTAATGGTGTCGATGCGATCGATATTGCACAAACTGCCCCGTTCCCCTTCAATCACATGCAAAATATCGCGCCAATATGTGAGCCATAATTCGAGTAAGGGGTATAACGCCAGCTTATCTTTGCTTAATCCATCTGCCAACTCAAAGCGCACATGGCGCATCCCTGCTAGGGCTTGTTCAAATAAATTCAGTGCGGTAGCCCGTTGATCGAGTGTTTCTGGATTTTGCAACGCCGAAATCGCCCAGCCGATTCTGCCACCGCTAAAATGTGCCAGATGTTGGGCGGTATCGTCATCTGCGCCATAATGCTGTCTGAGGACATGATATAATGTTTCGATGGACACAGGACGCAGATGAATGATTTGGCTACGGCTTAGGATGGTCGGCAAAATCGATTCTAAGCCAGATGCGATGAGGATAATCACCGCATGGGCGGGTGGTTCTTCGAGTGTTTTGAGCATAGCATCTTGTGTGCGGGCTTGTGTGCGGTCGAATTCATCGAATATTGCCACCCGATACCGTGCTTCATATGGTTTCAT
The DNA here is from genome assembly GCA_002794515.1 of Phototrophicales bacterium. Lineage (GTDB taxonomy): Bacteria > Chloroflexota > Anaerolineae > Aggregatilineales > Phototrophicaceae. The sequence continues at coordinate 1,857 of PGTJ01000149.1, read as the reverse complement.
CGCCAATTTGCTGATGACCGCCCGCACAGCATCAATTTTCAAGATACCACTATTCGGGTCGAGTTCACCATAAATCATATCGGGATGATTACCACTGACCATCAACCGACATGACCGACATGTCCCGCACGGGCGCAGGGCAATATCGGGCGCGGTGCAATTGAGGGCGCTGGCGAAGGTATGTGCCAGCAAATGCTTGCCAATATTCGGCGTGCCAACGATGAGATAGGCATGACGCACCCGCCCATGTTGTAAACTTTGGCGCAGATATTGCAATGCCCAATCATGCCCAAAAATTGACCACTCATTCATGCTGTGTCCTGTTCATCTCGGTGTTATGCCACACGCTGTTATGGGTGTATAATAGCCATAGATTTATCCCGACACAAGCCAAAGGCTCAAGTTTCATGACCCAATATATATTTCCACAAGACTTTTTATGGGGGGCGGCGACCGCTTCGTATCAAATCGAAGGGGCGGTGTTTGAAGATGGACGTGGCACAACCGTTTGGGATGTGTTTGCCGATACCCCAGGCAAGGTGAAAAATGGCGATTCTGGCGAGGTCGCCTGTGATCATTATCATCGCTATCCGCAAGATGTCGCCCTCATGAAGCAACTGGGGTTACATGCCTATCGCTTCTCCATCGCTTGGGCGCGAATTTTGCCCGAAGGCACGGGGAATATCAACCCCGCAGGTCTCGATTTTTACGATAAATTGCTCGATACGTTGCTCGTCAACGGCATTCGTCCATTCGCCACACTTTATCACTGGGATTTGCCCCAAGCCCTCGAAGACAAGGGTGGCTGGACGAATAAGATGATTGTCGACTGGTTTGGCGAATATGTGCATATCGTCACCAAACGGCTCGGCGACCGCCTCAAAGATTGGATGACGCTCAATGAACCGTGGGTATTTACCTATCTCGGATATGCCTCTGGCGATCACGCGCCTGGTCATCGTGATTTGAATATGTACATCCGCGCATCGCATCATAGCATCATGGCGCACGCTCGCGCTGTGAACATCGTCCACGCCAATGTCGCCGATTCCCAAGTGGGCATTGTGCTGAATCCAGCATGGTCAGACCCACATAGCGATACCCTACAAGATTATCTGGCATCACAACGCCTGCTCAGTTTTCAAAATCGGTGGTGGTTGCATCCGTTGTATCATGGCGAATATCCCGCCGATATGATGGCAATTTATGGCGATAAGATGGCTTTTCTGCAAGCCGATGATTTTGATGAACTCAAAGCCAATCCATCCGACTTTTTAGGCGTGAATTTTTATACCCGCCATGTGGTACAAGCCATGCCATATAGCGATGAATGGCTCAAATTCATCACCGTCCGCCAAAATCGGGAGCATACCGAAATGGACTGGGAAGTTAGTCCAGAGGCGATTTACAACGTCCTCAAGCACATTCATGATGAATATGCGCCGTCTAAAATATATATCACCGAGAATGGTGCGGCATTCAACGATGTGGTGACGGGGGATAGTGTGCATGATGAACGGCGTGTCGCGTTTTATCAGCAATATCTAGCCCATTGTCATCGCGCCATTGCCGATGGCATTCCGCTCAAAGGCTATTTTGCATGGTCACTCTTAGATAATTTTGAATGGGCAGAAGGGTATAGCAAGCGCTTTGGCATCATCTATGTCGATTATCCCACCCAACGGCGCATCATCAAAGATAGTGGCAAATGGTATGCCCAAACCATCCGCGACAACGGATTTGTATTGCCATAATTTATATGAGGAGATTTTGTCATGCCCATCATTCGCACACCCGAAAGTCGGTTTCAAAATTTGGATCGCTATCCGTTCCAGCCGAATTATGTCACCTATAATG
>PGTJ01000154.1 GCA_002794515.1 Phototrophicales bacterium | reverse complement strand
TGTCTCGATAGGTGGTGGCAATTCGTTGAGGTGCTTATACATCAAATTGAGATTGGGTTCTTTGCCCTCATCGACCTCGTAAGGATGTCGCCCGGTGAGCATTTCATACACCATGACCGCCATGGCATATTGGTCGACATGTTTGGTCAATTCGCCAGGTCCCCACATTTCGGGTGCCATATAATACGGGGTGCCAACCGTCATGCCTGCGAGGGTTAGTTCCTGACCACCAACATTCAGGCGGGCGATGCCAAAATCGACCAAATAGGGAAAGCCATGAATATCAAACATGACATTGCCCGGTTTAATATCGCGGTGAATCACCCCCTGTTGATGGGCATAATCGATGGCACTGGCGAGTTTTTCGACCAATTGCGCCGCTTCGCCAGCAGACATCAGTGGCAATCCATTGGTGCGGGCATAAAAAATCCGCTCAGACAATGTGCCACCAGTGAGATACTGCATGACGACATAAGGAATATTATTTTCGATGCCATAATCAAAAATTTTGATGATATGTGGATGGTCAAGGGTAGCTGTGATTGCCACTTCTTGCTGAAACCGCCGAAAGGCTTCATCACTGACGAACTTCATTAATTTGATGGCGACTTGACGTTGCAAAGCTTCTTGATTACCCAAATACACCTCGCCCATTGCACCTTTGCCGATGAGACGATCGAGGGTATATTGTCCGAGTTGCATTCCACGCATATTTTGCATTGTTTTTATCCCACACTGTTAAAACCTTCTCTATGATAATGCGCTTGCGCCAAAATGCAAATTTTTGGTGGCGGTTCATACAACATTACGAAATAGGGTCAAAAAATTGCGCGTTTTTTAGAATTGGGTTACACTCTGATTAGTCTATACATCTTTAGTTGTCTTGAAGCATAGCGAGGATTTATCCCTTGAGACAAAAAATTCGTGTCCTCAGTTTGCTTTTGGTCATGTTCATCATACCACTCATGACCTTCGCACAAAATAATAACCCGCCCGCGCAATTGCTCATCAATTATCCCGAAGTCGGCATAGGCACAGGTGATAGAACGGCGCTGGGGTTATATTTTACCGTCTTAGACCGCAATGGTATCGCTGTGAGCAGTGGCGTTAGCGCCAGCAACGCCAGCATCGTCATGGATACAGGCACACGCTATGAAGCCCAAATTAGCCAACCGAATACCCCATTACACATCTCGTTGGTGTTGGATATTAGCGGTAGCATGGGACCATTTGCCAATGATATGAAAACAGCGGCAATCCAAGCTATTGAAGCCGCGCCAGAAGGGACATTGTTTCAAGTTATCGCCTTTAATCGGCAAATCAATGTGTTACAAGACTTTACCTCGCAACGCACGGCGGTGATTAATGCCATCGCCAGCGCCAATCCGCCCCCCTCTTCCGACCCCAATGCGGGGACATGTTTGTATGATGCGGTTGTTCAAGCCCTCACACAAATGGATCGAATTCCACTTCCTAATCGGCGTACCATTGTGCTATTCACCGATGGACGTGATGAACTGACGACTGGTCGTGGCGATAAATGCAGTCGTGCCAATTTAGAAGACATCCTCAATCGTGCTACCCGTTTAGATGACCGCATCGCCATCAACACGATTGGTTTGGGTGCGGCAATTAATGGTGAAGAATTGCGCGATATTGCCCGCCAAACGGGTGGGATATCGGTCATTGGTGAACAAGCCCGCTTGAGCGAACTCTTTCAACAAATTATCAATGGCTTAGCCAGTCAACAAGTCGCCCGTGCCGAAATCTGCGAGCCACAAGGTCCGCGCAGTGCGACATTGACGGTGCAAGTGGGTGATGGTTTGTTGTCGTCATCCATCACTTTCCAAAATCCGCGTGCCTGTGCCATCGCCACAGAAGTACCTGTGACACCTATCATTCGCGGGGTACGCTTCGATGCCAAAACAGAGAAAGTGTCCTTCCGTGTTGAGGGGCAAGGTTTAGGCAGAATTGCTCAATATAGCTTCGAGATTTATGACCGAAATGGTAATTTGGTTGGACGCTTTGACCAAAGTAGCCCAGAAGTTGAATTCGACTCGTTCAACATCCCCGATGGTCAAATCTCGATTCAATTGGTGGCATTCGATGGCAATGGGTTGATTGTGGCACAAATCGATCAAGATGTGACCATCACCCGCCCAACAGCCGTTCCAACAGAGACCCCCAGCCCCACCCCATCGCCGACAATCACACCAACACCACCCGCGATCAGTGCGACAATCACTGGTATTGAATATTTGCCCGATACGGATAGTATCAATGTTAATTTGCTCATCACCACACCCGACCAAATTTCGCGCTTTGAGCTTGATGTGGTCGACAGAAACGGCATCCTCGCCTTCTCGTTACGCCCGCCTGTTACCGATGTGGTGAATGCCAATCTGGTGAATATCAACATCTCTAGCCTGATTCCACAAGCACAATATAACGTACAAATCCGCACCTTTAACCAACAAGGGCAATTGGTGAATATCAGCGACCAAAGTTTCACCAATCCCAAAGTCATCACCCCAACACCATCGCCAACGGCAACACCACAAGTCAGTGCAAGTGTCGATACCATTGTCCCCGACCTCGACAATAATCGTGTGATCCTCCAACTGGCGGTACAAAGCCCAGATAGTATCGGCGAAATCACCATTGATATTCTGGATAAAAATAATACGTTAGTGCGTTCTGGTATCTCGCTGACAGAAGGCGAGACAGAAGCCTTTGTCGATTTAACAGGCTTAGAACCAGAGGGTGAATATCGGATTCGGGTGGTCACACGCGATAACGTGGGCAATGTGCTAAGCCGCGAGACGACTGTTTTCATCAACCCTGTGCGTCGCATCCTCACACCAACCCCTAGCCCCACCCCACAAGTCTCTGCGGTGATTGACAATATTCGTCAGGATGAACGCCAAGAGAATTTCATTATTGACCTTCGCATCGATAATCCGCCCGTCATCGCCGCTTACCGCTTGGATATTGTGGATGACCAACAAGGGGGATTAATCAGTTCGCAGACATTCGCCGCCGAAGAGGTGACAAATCAAATCATCGTCCCCATCCCAGGATTGCCAGAAGGCAAATATCGCCTGCGCTTGGTAGCGTTAGATGCGAATGGACGGGTGTTATCTGAACATATTGCCACTATTGGTTATACACCATTCACCCCCACCCCCACCCCCACACCGCCCGGATTGGCGGAACAATTGGGACGTGTTATGCGGGAACAACCGATTGTGGCGGTGATCATCGTCATCATCATCTTGTTGCTCATCTTTTTACTCTTCTGGTTAATTCGCTCGGCACGTCAACGCGAAAAAGCCCTCAAACAACCCTCATTACCCAATATGACGGGCGCAATCTCGATTAACGAATTGCGTCAGGGGCTACAAAATATGGGCGGGTATCAACCATTACAATATGGTGAAATCGGCACACAAGATATTGAATATGAGGAGCAACCAACGGGTAATTTTAGTATTTACAGTGGTGATGCCACCAATGTGCCCGTAGGTGACCCAAACGCCACCAATTTCCAAATCATAAACCCAAATCTGGCAGAAGAAGCCACGAATGTCTTTTTGCCTGCAACATTGAATATCATCGACTCGCTCGACACAAGTATGATTGGCAGGACCTTCATCATCAATCGTCCCGTGTTCCTCATCGGACGGGCGGGCAAACGCACCAACGATTTAAATATCGAAGGCGACAAGAATATTTCACGAGAACATGCCGACATCATCTTTGAGGGTGGCGCATATTACATCGAGAGCAAGCCGAATACACATGGTGTGCGCGTCAATGATGAGAAAATCGAGGGGCGCTATCCACTGGGTGCGCGGGCGATCGTCAAACTCGGCGAGACAACCGTTATCGAATTCATCATGACCACATCTACAAGCAAAACTGCATCATTTGACGAATTTTAATGTTCATGGGCGGGGTGATAAACCGATATCACCCCCCAATATATATCTATGAGAGTAAACCATTATGGCAGATTTCTCGAAAAACCTAGAAGCCTTCGGCTTAAGTGATGTTGGGCGTAAACGCAAACGTAATGAAGATTTTCATCGATTCGTCATCCCACCAGCCAACACACCAGAAGAACGGCTTGGCGCATTTTTTGTGGTCGCCGATGGCATTGGTGGCATGGGTTTTGGAGACGAAGCCAGCGCTGTGGCGACCAATACCCTGCTCGCCGCATATTATGACCCCAAAAATCCAGAGATAGACCCGATGAAACGCCTCGAAGTGGCGATTCAGGTGGCAAATAATGCTGTCATCGCCAGAGCGGGCGAATTGGGACGGACGCTCATCGGCACAACTGCCGCGGGGATCATCGTTCATCCGCGTGAAGTAGTGTTGTTCAATGTCGGTGATGCGCGGGTGTATCGGATTCGCAATAATAGCATCGAGCGAATCAGCAAAGATCAAAGCGTCTTCGAAGAACAATTGTCGCTCGGTCTGGTCACAGAAGAAGAAGCGGCACAGGGTCGAAACATGAATGTGACGGCATTCATCGGGCAACCGGGCGGTGTCGAGCCAGTTTATGCTCGTGTGCAAAATCTGAGTGCTGATGATATTTTTTTCATCTGTTCCGATGGACTGTGGGATTTGGTGAAAGAACATGAATTGTTACACATCATCAGCAAAAATCCGCCCGAAATCGCCATGCAACAACTGGTGGCAATCATACTCGATCGTGGCGCACCAGATAACCTGACTGGCATCATCGTGCGATTATCGCCCTTCAAGAAAAAAGCGAGTCCGCTTGTGCCTGTTTTGGTGGCATTGGCGCTCATGATTGGCATCGCCATTGGGGTGGTGGTGGTTGGCAATATGAATTCGGCAACCACCAATGATATTATCCAAACCACCGATTCAACCGATGAACCACCATTGAGTATTGTGCTTATCACATCAGAAGTGGTTGAAATAACACCCGATGAAACCGATGTCCCCATCGATATTATCACCGATGTGACAGAAATGCCCGTCAATATAGTAACGGCTGATAGCACATCCGAAATCACCGAAGCCCCACTGAGCATCGTGGCAACAGATAACACATCCGAAGCAACAACAGATAGCATACCAACGGTGGTTAGTGTGGCAAATCTGCCGACCAGCACACCGATTGTTATTATCATCACAGCGACACCTATGCCAACTGATACGCCCAGCAATACACCCACATCAACGAATACGCCCGCCCCAACGAAAACACCAACGGCATCGCCAACCAAGACAGCAACAGCGACATCTACTGTCACACCATCATCAACTGCGACATTCACCACCACACCATCGGCAACGGCGACACCCACCGCCACAGCAACATCATCACCGACACAAACAGCAACCCGCACCAGCATACCGACCGAGACTTATACACCAGCCCCCCCAACGGCAACACTGGATACGGAGTCGTTGACATTGCTCGCCCCGTTCACCGCCACTGCGCGGGCGAATTTACCACCCGAAACACAAACTGCCATGAGTGTGCAAGAAACACAAGCCGCGATAGACATGGCAAACACGGAAACACGAGTCGCATTCGAGGCAACCCTGACCGTTGTGTATACACAAACAGTCGCCGCACAGACCTTACAAGCTGTGCAGACCAGCGTCATCGGCACAGCCACCGCTCGTGCAGAATATACACCCGATGCCAATATCACACCACCTGCCATCGAAAATCTGATGGTGGTGGTCACAGATGCCTCACGGTTGTATCAACTACCAGATGCCCGTTCACAATTGTTAGTGCCGTTGTTATTTGGTGATGAATTAACTGTTTTGGGTGTCGATCGAAGTGGCACATGGTTTTATGTCGAAATTCAAAACCAAATTCGTGGATGGGTGCCACGCTTCCCCGACAAGCAACTCGATGCTTATGTATCTGGGACACCAATCGAAACCTTGCCCATTCTCAATAGCGAGACTCCCTCTGCACCCAGCGATGAAACACTCGGTGTACATCTCATTGTGACCAATGATGTCGCAATCAATGTGCGCGAATATGCTTCGTTTGATGAACGGGGCAATATCTTTGCGGGATTAGACCCGTTCACAGTCGCCCGTATAGATGCCATTAGTCGAGACAGACAATGGTTACGAGTCAGCTTTACGCGCAATAATCGGTTGATCATCGGATGGGTATCTGCGCTTTTAGCCGAGTCGAATGAAATTGTGATTGTCGGCGATCTCACTACAGTGCGCGCCATTACCCCCTTACCCTTGCCAACAATGACCCCGACACCAACACCAACCGAAGAACCGACACCCGATGTCACCCCAACAGAATAAAAGTTCGGTGTTGTCAAACAATGAGTATAGTGGCATGATATATCATACCACTATACTTTTTTTATAGAAATAACC
>PGTJ01000606.1 GCA_002794515.1 Phototrophicales bacterium | reverse complement strand
GTACCAGCGATTAGGAACAAAAATCACCATACGCCCGCCCACTTTGAGGACACGCGCCATCTCTGCAACCGATGCGCGGTCGTCTATCACATGCTCTAAAACTTCATGCGATAAAATGGTATCAAACGTGTTATCGGGATAGGGTAGATATTCCGCCGCGGCGACAATGGCGGTCGGAGTCTCGGATTGGGCTTCGATAACCCGTTCCAGTTCAATATCGAATAATTCGACATGGGGTGTATAGCGTCGACGAAATTGCGAGGCGTACATGCCCACACCACCACCCGCTTCTAACACATGAGCGTTGTGTAATGTCGCCCATTTTGCCACCATTTGCAGGCGACGTTCCTGACCCGCCCGCCAGACATAACTCGGCTCGCCACGTAGGGCGGCTAACGCAGATGGATTGCTCGTCATGGTTTTAAGTTCCGTGTTGTCACCGCTAATTTGGTATGATTGACTTGCCGTTGGATTTTATCGGGATTAGTCAACATACGTGTCACCTCTAAAGGGATGGTGATGGTGATGACCGTCCCCTTACCGATGACCGATTTGAGGTTGAGTGTGCCATTGAGCAACTCGGCACGTTCTCGCATGTTGACCATACCAAAACTGCCCCGTCGGTCATAATTGGCATTCACCGCATCAGAATCGAAGCCTTTGCCGTTATCGGCAATTTTGATGATAATCGATTCGCCTTGTATCACCCCTTGTACCGTGATGAGTTCGGCTTCGGCATATTTGCGGGCATTGTTGGTCGCCTCTTCTATCAGATAAAATAGCGCGCCTGCCTTGCCTTCATCGAGTATCTGCTCAATCTGTGGACTCATCTTCACCGTCATATTCTGGTTAAAGG
>PGTJ01000344.1 GCA_002794515.1 Phototrophicales bacterium | reverse complement strand
ATCCACTATTGCCAGAGAATGTGTCTCTGGCAATAGTGGATTGGGCAAGAAGTTGGGGTCTGCTTGTACATCATCGACAATCACAGGTTGGCGTGTCTTGTATGCTTGTACCACCAACGATCGCTCACGATTAAGGCGAATGCGATGCCCTGCTTCGACCATCGCTTTGCCCGCTTCGCCAGAACCTGCCATCACCCGCAAGGCATTCTCATCATCATCAACCAGATAAATATGGGCATGATACAGCTCAAATTCATCTTTGGTCATATTCACCACACGGTTTAGCAATTCATCTAATGCCAGCACAGTGGTCGTTGCCGTACTCACACGCGCCACCGCTTCGAGCCGTTTGGCACGGCGTTCATTTTCCATACGCGCTTTTTCTTCTGCCAGATAAGCACGCCGTGTCGATAAAACAGAATTGATAACAGGCATCAGTGTGAGTACGATTTGGCGAAAGTCGCTATCGAATTGTTGGGGTGTCGACCATGTGAATGCCACATTCCCAAACAACCCGTTGTTATCACTCAGTGGGATAACAATAATCGCCCCGATATTCATCATCGCCGCGAATTCACGGACAGGCGCATCAACGATTGGGTCATCCATATTTTCTAAATACAAGATCGCATGTGGATTATTGATGACAAATTTCATCATCGGATATTCATCAGCCGTCATGCGCGTTTGGTCAGATCTCGAGATGGGTGTCGCCTGATTATGAATACGCACGGCTAGTGTGTCGAAATATTGTTGGGTCTCTGTCTCTTCAAATGAGCTAATGGTAACAATTTCAATGCCATATCGCTCAATCACATCACTGAGGGCATCCAACACATCATCTTCGTTTTGGGCAAACGACAAACGGGCGGTGGTGGTCGCTATTATCTCGACCCGTTGACGATTTTGTTCGGCTTCTTCAAAGGCACGCGCATTCTGAATGGCGATGGCGACCTGCGCGGCGAGTGTCGATTTCACCCGAATATCTTCATCGGTAAAGCGTCCGATGCGCCGTGATTGCACATCCAACACACCAATCAATTCATCGCCAATGAGCATTGGCACAGCCATTTCTGATGCCGTTTCTGGTAATAATGGATTGGGCAAAAAATCGACTGTTTGGGTGACATCATTGACGATCACACCTTGCTTACTGCGGGCGCATAATGCCACGATACTGTGTGGGTGTGAGAGTGGGATATGATGCCCACGCGAGACCATGATTTGCCCCGCCTCGCCAGCACCACCAGCGAGGATGAGGTCTTCACCGTCTTCATTTAACAGATAGATATGAGCATGATACAAATCGAAGCGTTCTTTGGTCAGGTTCGATACATCGACCAATAATTGGCGGATATTCAGGGTGCTGGTGGCTTCGGCGCTCACTTCGGCTACCGTTTGTAGTTCGATGGCACGGCGCTCAATTTCGGCATTGGCGCGTTTCGCCTCGGTGATGTCGCGTGCGATGAAGTAAATCACCCCATTGGCGATATCGGGTGTCGATTGCCACGACAACCAACGATAATCGCCGTCTTTGGTGCGATACCGATTTTCAAAGGCGATTGTCTTAAAGCCTTTCGCCAATTGTTCATCTGCCTCATGCTTGGTGCGTGCCACATCATCAGGATGCACAAATTCGACATATGGCACTGCCATCAATTCCTCACGACTAAAGCCCAGTGTCGTCTCCCATGAAGGATTGAGTTGCAAGAAGTAGCCATCAAAACTGGCTGTACCGATGAGGTCGAGGGCAGTATCAAATAGGCGTTCATTTTCGGCTTGTGCGCGGGCAATTTCATCCAATGCACGGGCGATTTCATCGAATGCGCGGGCATTTTCGATGGCAATCGCCACTTGTGAGGCGAGGGTCGTCATCACGCGCACATCTTCATCACCGAAGTGTCCGAGTTCGTTGGATTGCACATCCAACACACCGATCACTTGCCCACCTGTGATGATCGGCACAGCCATTTCTGATGCGGTCTCTGGCAACAACGGATTAGCCAGATAATTCTCTGCTTGGGTGACATCATTCACAATCACACCTTCGCGCTTACGGGCGCAAAGGGCAACGAGGCTCTGTTCTTGGAACATCGAAATTTGATACCCCGCCTCGACCATTAATCGCCCGGCTTCACCAGCACCAGCGACCAATCTCAGATTTTCTCCACTCTCGTCTAACAGATAAATGTGGGCATGATACAAGCCAAAGCGTTCTTTGGTCAGGTTCGAGACGTTCAACAACAAGTCATCAATGTTGAGGGTGCTGGTGGCTTCGGCGCTCACTTCGGCTACCGTTTGTAGTTCGATGGCGCGTTTTTTGATTTCGATTTCTTGTTCTTTACGCTCCGTAATGTCGTAACGAATGGAGATATACTGGACGGGTTTTCCATTTTCATTCAATACAGGCACAATCGTTGTATCGACCCAATAATAACTGCCATCTTTTGCACGATTACGGAATTCACCATGCCATACATTGCCATTGGCAATCGTCACCCACAAATTACGGATAAAATTCTTATCATGGTAGCCAGAGTTGATGATGCGATGGTCTTGACCAATTAGCTCCTCACGACTGTATTTGGATATTTCGCAGAATCTATCATTGGCATAGGTGATTTTTCCTGTTTGGTCGGTGAATGCCACAATTGCCGCTTGGTCAATGGCAAAGCGGTAATCTTCAACTTGTTTCAGTGCCGAGCGAATCTGCTCATCGGCAAGTTTTTTATCGGTGACATCGCGTGTGATGAAGTAAATCACCCCATTTTCGAGGTCGGGTGT
>PGTJ01000269.1 GCA_002794515.1 Phototrophicales bacterium | reverse complement strand
GGTTTATGAAATCGAGAAGCATATTTTTTTGCCCATCAAAGAACGACGGGCATATGCCCTAGAGGCGCTAGAGATGTTGCTCATGTCGCCTATTAAAGAGGTGGTTTTGCCATTATTTGAGGAATTATCGCCCACCGATCAGATTGAACGATTACGAGAGGCATTATTCGACCGCCTTGCCTCAGAAGAATAGCCAATTCGGTCGAATTTTGGCACTTGTTTCTGCGCCACAGCTATTTGTGTTTATAAGCCCACTGAAGGGGCTGATGCGCTTTTGAGGGGCGTTTGTGTGCAGTAGGCACATCACCAGATGATTTGTTTATCTGGCGATGTGCAGACAGAATTAACCTTGTTGCGAATATTCTTTGCCTGGGCGCATCTCTTTTTCGTAACTTTCATACGACTCGGCGATGTGCATCCCCGCATTCATATACAATTTGTTCGCACCTGTCAGGCTACTGCCATCGACATATAAACTGACTTTGCGCTTGCCGCGTTTCCATTGCTCATGAAACGATTTGAGCAAGACTGCCTTGCCATATCCGCGTCCGCGATAGGCTTTGGTCACACCCAATTGTGCGACATACCCTTCATCGGGGTTGAGGTCGTTTTCGCGCCAATTAAAGGCATAAGCGACAATAGCATCACCATCCATGAGCATATACCACATATCTGGGGCGAAATATTTTTCATCGAGCATGAAGGCGCTCCAGCGCTTATACATCACCTCGAAATCTTCTTCGACAAAGCCTCGATGATCACGGAACGCCTCGCGGTGGGCGCTATAAGCTTTGCGTGTGTCGTTGAGTTCGGTCATCGTCACCCAGCGCAGACCATCAGGGGCAGGTGGGTCGATGGGCATCGTCTCATCCAAGTCGATGAGCATTTTTTGCCATGCCTGACCAGTGGGCAGATAGCCATTGGCGATGAATAAGTCGTGAGCAGACCGATTTTTGGCATTTCGCCCAACGGTGAATACCACCCGTGCATCGGCTGGCACACGGTCAAAGACACGGTGTGCTAATTTTTCTGCCCAATTGACCAGATATGTGCCAATACCACGCCCCCAATAATCGGGATGCACATGTCCCCAAAGTCGTGGGCGCACGGGGATGGTCGAATAATCGACCACTTCCTGAAAGGCGATCATCTGACCATCAGGGGTGAAAAATGCCAGTGATGATGTGGCTAAATCGTATTCGGGTTCTGACCATTCAAAACGGATGCTCTCTGCTGTCTCTATACCGCTTGCGCCAATGGCACGACTGGCGGCATTAAATAAATCGGCGGCTTTTTCGGCATCATCTAGCACAGCAGGGCGGATGATGAACAATTTTTCAAATTGTTTGGTTTGTATATCATGGTCATAGATAATGGTGGTCATGATGATCCTCTAATATAAGAACGGCTGATAATTATCCTTGGTTGCTATATTCCACGCCATCGCGTAGCACTTTTTCGTAGATGAACCATCGGCGAAAGACGCGCATTCCGGCATTTTCGTATAAGCGTATCGCACCAGTCAAGTTGCTGGCATCGGCGTTCAAACCCACTTTTCGCAATCCACGCGCATACAAATCACACAAGCTATGCGCTAATAAGGCTTTCCCGATTCCACACTTGCGATAGTCTCGCAATACACCAAAATCCTCTATCCAACCTTTATGTGGATCATCCCATGCCGACATGGCACACAACGAAAAACCGATGAGTTTATCGCCGTCCATTGCCAGATACCATGTGTCTTGCGTCATGCGAGGGTCATGGGCGATATCATATTGATAATTGGCGAATGCTTTATCAAAATCGGTGTCAATGAAGCCCCGATGGTCGCGGAATGCCTCGCGGAATACCCGATAGACCTCGCGTAAGTTGTTGAATTCGGGATAATGGATGATGCGGATGCCATCTGGCAGTGTGGGTTGTTGTGGCGGTTCATTCATCTCGATAATCATATTCACACGACCGCGATGTGTGGCAAATCCGAGTGATTCGAGCAATTCTTTGGCGCTATTATCGGTATGATATACATGGGTTGTCAATGTGAGGCGAGCATCTTCTGGGATGAGGGCGATATTTTCTTTCGCACGTTTTTGCGCCCATTCAAGGAGCGCCGTCCCCACACCCAATCTGCGCCATTCGGGATGCACATACGACCAAATATCAGGGCGCACAGGCATGTCTTTATTTTCATGTAACATGCTAAAACCAATCAGGTTGCCATTTGGAGCGAATACCAAACGGCTATCGCGTGCGATATCGAATTCTGGCGCTTGCCATTCGGCGAGTAATTCACCTTGTGTGGTGGTTGTTTGTCCATATAACTCGGCATCTAATACCTTGACCAATTGATAAAAGATGGAGATGTCTTCTAATTCAGCATGACGAATGGTGAAGGCGTAATCGAGTTCAATGTGTGGGTGTTTGGGTAACATGATTTCCTCTTTACGTATCTTTATGAACTTTTAGCAGTATATAACATCTTCTATAGATTGTAAAGGTTCACAATAGCTCATGATGTATTTTTAACAATCGGATAATCGGCTGTATCTGCTAAAACTGCCATTCACCTTAACAATTGCCATGTTTTGGGGTATGATTACGTCCGATTTTTGACCAGATTACCAGACTATCCATCGGAGATTTGACCAGCATGTCTAAAAAGACGACGCAAAAACTATACTATTATTTTGCCGTGTTCATGGCATTTTTGATGGTGGCATCGTTAATTTTGCCGTCCATCGCCCAAAACCTGACTCGCAACCAACAAGTTCAACAGGCACTCACACCTGCCCCAACCACAACACCTATACCACCGACCTTTCCCCCACCTCTGACCGATTTTAGTAGCATCACCTTTACACAAGATTACTTGCATCCCTCCGGTTTATTTTATGTGAATTTGCCCAGTGGCTGGACGGTATCCAATAATGTGAACAATACCCGTCAGGCGCAAGTCAGCCTGAATAACCCAGAACGGGTTAGCGTGATTGAATTGTATGTCGAGCGCCCTAGCACACCTGTCACCACCCCCGAAGAGGTGAGCGGGTTATATACCTCTGGCACACTCGCTTCTAGTTGGCGCGATTACGATAGCTGGCGCGAAGCGGGCGAACGGCGGTATGTCGATGACCGTGTGGTGATTGATTTTGTGTTATCCGAAGGAGGGGTCGATTATTTTGCCCAACATAGCGCATGGACAGACGGCAATTTGGTATATGTGGTGCGCGTGGTTGTGCCATCGAATGCCAGCCAATTGATGTTCTGGCTCACCGAAAATATGCCTTCGCACTTCCATGTGTTAGATGCTTATAAAAATACCCCGTTGGGCTGGGTGGGTAGATATAACCAACTGACCACCACCTTCATCCGCTATCCTAATTCATGGCGCATCTTAGATGGTAGCACCAGCTTATTAGACCGTCCGATCACGGTTGGTGTGGATGATAATACAGCAATTGTCGTCAATACCAGCGAGGGCAATATCGCCGATGAAGCCGCCGCCAGCGCCTATGTGAGTGGATTACGCCGTAATATCGAAATTATCAGCGTCAAAGCAATCACCCGTGTCGGTGGCACAGGCTTTAGTGTGGCATATAAATTTTTTACACCCGATGGTGAAGAACGGAATGGTCTGGCGCTATTGCTGAATGGTGATGATGGCAAACTGCATACGGCGATTGGTCGGATAGCCGCAGGTGGGGTAGATTTGAATAGCGATGCCGGTCGCGCTCAATACTTCGATTTTGTCACGGCGATGGACACATTCTCAT
>PGTJ01000802.1 GCA_002794515.1 Phototrophicales bacterium | reverse complement strand
GACCGTCAATGCCTTTGAGCATCACCCGACTAAAGCCGATAATCGAATTGAGCGGTGTGCGGAGTTCGTGGCTCATGTTCGCCAAAAAGTCGCTCTTGAGGCGATCGAGTTCCATCAATTGTTGGTTGGATTTTTGCAATTCTTCGCGCAATTGTGCCGATTGCACCACCGCCGAGAGCGAACCAGACATCGCCAATAATAATTGCAACACTTCGTACCCGAAGGCGTTGGCGCGGTCATCTTCGAGGATGATCATGCCCACCAATTGATTAGAGAATACCAACGGCACCATAGCGAGTGATTGTGTATCGGCATGAACGGGAATATACCGATTTTCATCTGTTAGTGTGTT
>PGTJ01000460.1 GCA_002794515.1 Phototrophicales bacterium | reverse complement strand
CTCCAGTCTTTGCCCATGATTTGAAATTGGTCATGCTTATTTTGGTAAACATAATAATCCTTCATGTGAATACATGAGGAGTATTATAAATGAGTGATGATTTTATCGCAATGCTACTGGGTAATGGCGCGCAACGCCTCGATTTCAGCGACCAATTGGGGCAATTTGACCCATACACGATCTTCGGGGATAATCCATTTGGCTTGCAGGCGATGACGTTTATCCAACAACAACAACCCTGTTAACCCGACCATCTCATAATCTTCATGCACATCGCCTTTGGTATCGGCTAAAAGCGGAAACGGGATGGGCAAAGGGCTACTGGTCTGGAAGCCATATAACATTTTGGCTTCATCACGGACGATAATCGCCACAGGTGTGCCTAAGGTGGCGAATTTGGGGGTATGGTGTTGCAACCACATCACACGGCGCACACTGGATGGATGCCAAATATCACCAATAAATGCCAATAATACTCCTGTTTCGCCCATTAAATTACCCAGCTCATAGGCTTTCCAATTATAATCGGGAAGGCGAAAATCGGGCATGGTGGTGAATAGCGCGGGTCCTTGTTCCAAAATTCGGGTAGACATATGGTTAATCCTCTGTGTTTGGTCATCTATTCAGTTGTGTCTCAATTATAAATTAATTTTTGCAGTCAAAAGGCTTAAGGATTTTATGATTTGTCAATTTTTGGGTCTGTGCTTTGTCACTTTTTATTTTCAAATGAAATGATTAGAATAGAAAGGGGCATCATTTCGCCGAGCTGGATAAAGGAGTTTTGGATGTTAAATCTTTCCCTCAAAAAATGGTTCGCCCTCGTGGTGATGGTTGTGATTGCATCAGCAACATTTAGCACGAGTTTGGCACAGACAGATACTGGTACACAAGAACCCACGTCCACCATCAATTTCTTTTTCGTATTATGCGAAACGCAAGCCGTCATAGACTTTTCGGGCAATATCCAAGCGGGCTATGATGTGTATTTTCAAATTTTTTCGGCATCACGCGGTGGCGGGACAGCGCTGACCTCATTGCGACGCTTGTCGGTGGGTGGCGAATTCCGTACCACTGAAACTGTAACATTTGCCACAGGCACAACAGTCGCCGCGGGTCAAGTGGGGAGCATGTATGTGGCGATTGCCCGCGAAGGCAATGCCAACTCGACCATCTATAGCGATTATGTCGATGATCTTCAAGATGGATGTCGGGCATCAACCACGACCCCAACAACGACAACAACATCGACTAGCACATCCAGCAGCACCAGTACATCATCGACAACATCATCTAGCACAACGACAACCGTGAGCTATCCGTCTATTTTGTCGCCATTCGGTGGGGTGATCAACCCAGGTTATCGTCCAACAACCACCCCTGTGGTGCAAATCGGTCCATCGCAGAATGTGACCAAACCGCGTCAACAAACACCGGGCATAATCTTTGCCGAATGCAATCAATATCCAATGGCAGAACCAGGGTTGCTATATGATACCGATACCATCATCATCTTCTGGTCGTGGTATGCCGCCACCGAAGAATTGATGCTCGACCACATCAACAATGCTCAATATGCCGTTGCCGCCTGGGGCAATCCGTTTAGCAATGTGGTACGCACACCGATTGAATTCAGAAATGGCGATTATTGGGTGTTCTATTATGTGGTGGCGGGCAATTTGCGACCTGGTCAATATCAGATTGATTATAAAGTTTATTGGGATCAAGCGATTAGCGATGGATACGATGATTTTGGACCAGGCACAGATAACCCCGAATTGACGGGCAACTGTTCATTCACCATCACCCGTAACCCTAATAATACCCCT
>PGTJ01000734.1 GCA_002794515.1 Phototrophicales bacterium | reverse complement strand
TCCAACAACCACCCCTGTGGTGCAAATCGGTCCATCGCAAAATGTGACCAAACCACGTCAACAAACACCGGGCATTATCTTTGCCGAATGCAATCAGTATCCGATGGCAGAACCCGGGTTGCTATATGATACTGATACCATCATCATCTTCTGGTCGTGGTATGCCGCCACTGAAGAATTGATGCTCGATCACATCAATAATGCCCAATATGCCGTTGCCGCCTGGGGGAATCCGTTTAGCAATGTGGTACGCACACCGATTGAATTCAGAAATGGCGATTATTGGGTATTCTATTATGTGGTGGCGGGCAATTTGCGCCCCGGTCAATATCAGATTGATTATAAAGTCTATTGGAATCAAGCCATTAGCGATGGATACGATGATTTTGGACCAGGCACAGATAACCCCGAATTGACGGGCAACTGTTCATTCACCATCACCCGTAACCCTAATAATACCCCT
>PGTJ01000682.1 GCA_002794515.1 Phototrophicales bacterium | reverse complement strand
GGTGGTACACCTATCGATTTAGAAGCATTTGCCATGTTCGATAAACCGATTTTGATTATTTGGGGCGAAGAAGATACATGGGTGCCGTTGCCTCGTGGCGAGGCGCTACACGCCTTTTTTGCTCAATCGCAATTAATCACATATCCCAATGTCGGTCATATGCCGATGGAAGAGGCGACTGACTCGTTTAATGCCGATGTATTGGCATTTTTAACCGATGTTTATTCAAATTAGGAGTATTGCATGACCGAAAAATTGGTGGCGGGGGATTATGCCCCCGCCCTAACCCTCATCAACAGTAAAGGTGAGCGCGTCTCGCTGGCAGATATTTGGACAAGAGGGAACACAGTTATCACCTTTTTGCGTCACTTTGGTTGACTGTTCTGTCGAGATTGGTTGGCTCAGTTGGAGCTACATAAAGATAAAATCGCTCAAGCAGGTTTACAAGTGGTGAGTGTTGGCATTGGCGAACCCAAACATGCGGCACGTTATTGCCCCAAATTATCACCTAGCACCATTTGTCTGGTATCAGAAGAAGGTGGTGATAGCGCTCATCGGGCTTATGGGCTTAAAAATGCCACTGCAAAAG
>PGTJ01000168.1 GCA_002794515.1 Phototrophicales bacterium | reverse complement strand
GATGTAGAGTAATAAATTTTTTGTGCAAAATAAGACTTTTTGAGAAAATACATGATGAATCCACCAGTCAAACTACACGTTAATGACATTTCACTCAGTTTTGGGGGAATTAAAGCACTGCAACATGTTGATTTTAAGGTGCATGAGGGCGAGATTTTCGCCGTCATCGGACCGAATGGTGCGGGCAAGACCAGCCTCATCAACAGCATCAACGGCTTTTATCATCCCCAACAAGGTGCAATTATCTACGAAGGGCAAGATATCACCAAATTGCCACCGTATAAACGCGCCCAACTCGGCATTTCGCGCACATTCCAAAATATCGCCCTATATACCAACATGACGGCGCTCGATAACCTGATGGCGGCGCGTCATTTGCATATGAAAGGCAATATGCTCACGGGGGCATTATTTTTGGGACCCGCTAAAAAACAAGAAATTGAGCATCGGCAACGGGTCGAAGAGATTATCGACTTTTTAGAGATGGAACATGTCCGTAAGACCGTTGTCGGCAACTTGAGTTATGGCTTGCGAAAACGGGTCGAATTGGGGCGGGCATTGGCGCTCGAACCAACCATGCTCT
Source organism: Phototrophicales bacterium (assembly GCA_002794515.1). Taxonomy (GTDB): domain Bacteria; phylum Chloroflexota; class Anaerolineae; order Aggregatilineales; family Phototrophicaceae. The sequence continues at coordinate 5,414 of PGTJ01000168.1, read as the reverse complement.
TGCTCGATGAACCGATGGCGGGCATGAATGTTGAAGAAAAAGAAGATATGGCGCGGTTTATCCTCGATATCCATGAGCGCCAAAAGATGACCATCATGCTCATTGAACACGATATCGGGCTGGTGATGGATATTTCACACCGCATCGTTGCGTTAGATTTCGGCATGAAAATTGCCGAAGGCACACCCGAACAAATCAGTCGTGATGACGCGGTTATTAAAGCATATTTAGGTCAGGAACATTAAAATTATGGTTATTGATGCTGTTAACACCCAAATAAAACGTGAAGCACAAATTTTTACGCCCGAAGGGCATCACATCCCTGCGCTCGATAAAGATAAAGATACCCTACCCAAATTATTTGTCGATACCGCTAAAAAATATTGGGGCAAAATTGCCATGCGGAAAAAACGCCTCGGCATTTGGCAGGAATATACATGGGAAGAGTCGTACCAAAAAGTTCACGATTTGGCACTGGGATTGATGAGTCTGGGGCTTCAACGTGGCGAAAAAGTGGCGATCATCGGCGAGAACGACCCCGAATTTTATTGGGCAGAATATGCCACACACAGCGTTGGGGCGATTAGCACGGCGATTTTCACCGATGCCAATCCCCAAGAATTATCATATGTCATCACCAACTCCGAGGCGGTGATTTTATTCGCCCACGACCAAGAACAATGCGACAAAGCGCTCGAACTGCGCGACAAATTGCCCAATATCCGCAAGGTGATTTATTGGGAAGAGCGCGGGATGTGGAGTTATGATGATGACTGGTTGATGAGCTTTGATGAACTGTTGGCGCTCGGACAGGAATATGCCAAAACCCACCCCAATGCCTTTTTGAATTCGGTGGCACAAGGCAATGGCGAAGATATCGCCATATTCAGCTACACCAGTGGCACGACCAGCCTGCCCAAAGCGGCGATGGTGCGACATCGCAACCTGATTTATGCCAATGTGCATACCCAACAAATCATCAAGACGTATCAGACCGATAATTATTTGTCGTTCAGCCCATTGGCATGGATTACCGAACAAAGTCTGGGTGTGGCGGCGCATGTGTTATATGGCTTTCAGGTGAACTTTCCAGAAAGTCCAGAGACGGTACAAACCGATTTGCGCGAGATCGCCCCTACTGCCCTGCTCTTCCCTAGTCGCATTTGGGAAAATCTGGCGCGGACGATGCAAATGCGGGTGAATGACAGTTCATGGATTAACCGCCTGTTATATATGCTCTTTATGCCTGTGGCGTATCGGGTGATTGACCTCGAAGACAAAGGCAAACCGATCCCGTTCATGACCAAATTTTTGCGCGGTATCGCCGAATGGGCGATATTACAACCCCTGCGTGATAAAATCGGCATGGTGCGAATGCGAAATGCCTTCACATCTGGCTCGGTACTCAGCCCCGATGTGTTGCGCTTTTTCCGCGCTGTGGGTGTGGAACTCCGCAGTTTATACGGCTCGACCGAGATGCAAGGCGTGACCATGCACTATCCCAACCGCATCAAATTAGCCAGTGTCGGCGAAATTATGCCCGGTGTGGAGATCAAAATCGCCGAAAACCGCGAGATTCGTGTGCGTAGTCGTGCCATTTTTGCGGGATACTATAAGGCAGAAGAAAAAACCGCCGAAGCATTTGATGAAGACGGCTTCTTCAAAACAGGCGATGCGGGGTATATCGGCGCAGATGGTCATCTGATTTATCTTGACCGTGTGAGCGATATGATTGAATTGTCGAATGGCGAAAGTTTTAGCCCACAATTCATCGAAGGGCGGCTCAAATTTAGCCCATATATTCAAGATGTGATGACCATAGGCGGGTTTGATATGGCGTTTGTGACAGCGATTGTCATCATCGATTTCGATAATGTCAGCCGTTGGGCAGAGAAAAATCGCGTTAATTTCACCACATATGTCGATTTAACCCAAAAACCACAGGTCTATGACATCATTCGCAAAGAAATTCAACGGGTGAATGAGGACTTGCCCGAAGCGGCGCGAATTCGCAAATTCGTGATTTTGCACAAGGCATTCGATGCCGATGAAGCCGAACTAACGCGCACTCGCAAGTTACGCCGTAAGGCATTAGAACAACGCTATGGCATGATGATTGATGCCATGTATACCGATAAAGACGAGGTGCTGGTCAGCGCAGAAGTCAAATATCGAGATGGTCGTACGGGTGTGGTCGAGACGGCTGTACGGGTCATGGATGTATGAAAATCGGGGCGGTATACACACCGTCCATACCAATAAAATAAGCAAACTTAGATTTATTGTTGAGTAAAGGATTGTTACATTGGCGACGAATACATTTTCTCAGGGGAGGCTTATTACCCTACCCCGCATCAATTGGCAATGGGTTGGGCGATGGGCGACATTGGTCATCGTAGTCACATTTGTGATGTGGCTCGGCGATAGAATTGGCGATAATCCACGCAGTTATGTGGATGTGACGATCAAAGGGATATTGGTTGGCGCAATCTATGCCATTATCGCCGTGGGGATTGTCATCATCAACAAAGCATCGGGGGTATTCAACTTTGCACATGGCGCGATGATGCTCATCACCGCATGGTTTTTCCTCACATTTTATAACACCGAAAGTTTCAACATGGTGGCGGTGATTGGGTTAGTCGGCATCACCGTATTCATGTTCATCAATATGAACACGGCATTCGCCTTCGATAAGATATTATTGCCAACCGCATGGGGATTTGCGCTATTCGCCTTGTATCCCGTTTTGGTGAATATCATTGCCAATGGCATCATCGGCGGATTGTTGCGCCTCGTCATCCCATCGCTATCGGCGAATGTGTTGGGCATCATCAGCAGTCTTATCGGTGGCATCATCTACGCATTGGTCTTTTTCTTGTTGTTGATGAGCGTCACGCGCTTTTATATGCGCGTCAATAACCAAAAATTGCTCATCTTATCGGCGGTCGTTGGGGCGATTGTAGGGATCAGTGGGGTGATTGTGGTTATCATCGGCGCAAGTGATGGATTGGCGTGGATTATCCGCATCATCACCGGATTGGTCATCGCGCTCGGATTAACCCCACTAAATCCACTCACACAATCCAAAGACGAAAATGTGCTTGCCCTGCCCTATGCCATATTGGTATTGGCAGGTTTCGTGATCATTGATTTAATCGCGGTGGATTTATTCGCCCGTAATGCCTCTGTGGCGGGGTTAGGTCTGACATTGACGATATTGATAACCGCCATACAAGGGGCATTGCTGGGATTTGTGCTGGGATTTGCCTTTAGCTTATCGTATCAAAATTGGGGCAAGGTGTTATCTCGCTTTGGCATCGGCAAAAAAGATGATGAAATCATCCCCTATAACCTGACCAGCATTGTTATCGCTATTGTTGCGGGTGCGGTGATGGTATTCATGATGACTATCAGTGGCGAAGAATGGCGCTTAATCCGTGCGCTGGTCGGCGCGGTGGTGATTGCCACACTAATGGGTTTGTGTATTGAGCGGTTCAGCATCCGCCCATTGATGGGGCAACCGATTTTCACGATGGTGTTAATGACATTGGCATTAGACCGCATTTTTGTGGGATTGAACAATTTCTTCTTTCCAACGATTGATACCAAAATACCCATTTTTAACGATTTATCGGGTTTAGGGATGCCTCGCAATTACGAGGTGGAATTGGTCAATATCATCCCACAAATCGATCGGGCATTACGCATTCCATCGGCATCAGTGTTGATATTCATCTTGGCATCGCTGACATTTTTGGCATTCATCTTATTTTTCCAATATACCAGTGTTGGCTTGTCGATGCGTGCCACCGCCGAAAATCAGGTGTTGGCGCAATCGGTCGGGTTGCGCGTGCGGGCAATTTTAGCCGTTGCGTGGGTGGTGACAAGCCTATTGGCGCTCATCGCAGGAGTATTGTATGGCGGGGGCAATAGCATCGGTCCAACATTGCCAGGAATTGCGCTCATCGTATTCCCCGCGGTGTTATTAGGCGGGCTAGAATCGGTGGGTGGTGCATTTGTGGGTGGTATCATCATCGGGTTGGGTCAACTGTGGGGCGACCAATTATTCCGCTCCGAAGCGGGGACGCAACTGGTCCCATATGTGATTTTGATGGTGGTACTCATCTTCAAACCAGATGGATTGTTCGGTCAAAAACGGATTGAGAGGATTTAATTATGGCGGCAAATATTCGCCCCTCAGGGGTATTCAATACCACCTACGCTCAAGATATGATGCTCGATCGCACACCCGCGAATCGCATCAGCGCGTGGGTATTTGTGGGCATATTGCTCCTGTTGCCCATGTTGAGTAGTGACGGTTTGTTGGGATTAAACATCATCCCATCATTGTGGGTCAGCACCATTGCCAAAATCGCCATTTTTGCCATCGCCGTGCAAGGTCTGAATATCATCATGGGTTATACGGGTCAGATTTCGCTCGGTCATGCGGCATTCATGGCGGTAGGCGCGTATACGGCAGGGATTTTAGTCCGCAATTTGGGCTTCACCTTCTGGACAGCACTGCCCGTATCGATGTTGTTCACTGGGTTTATCGGCTTATTATTTGGATTGCCCTCGTTGCGCGTCAAAGGCTTTTATTTGGCAATGGCAACATTGGCGGCACAAAGCATCATCATCTGGCTCATCACCTACCCGCTTGCGCCATATACAGGCGGGGCAAATGCCATCACGCTCGAAAATTATGGCGTGCCATTCTTTGGCACAACCGCCACCAAGCTCGGCATGTATTACATCATCATCCCTTTTGCGGTGTTATCGTTCTTAGTCGCTCGCAATCTGGTGCGAACTCGCGTGGGGCGGGCGTTCATCTCTATCCGCGATAACGACCTCGCCGCCGAATTGTTGGGAATCAATGTGTTCAATTATAAATTACAAGCCTTTTTCATTAGTTCGGTGTATGCAGGTTTGGCGGGTGCGCTATTCGCCTTCAATAAACAGAGCATCCAACCGACCGATTTCACCTTCGCCTTGTCGATAGAATTGCTGGCGATGTTGGTGATCGGTGGTGCAGGCTTCGCTTTGGGTCCATTGTTTGGGGCGGCATTTATCCTGATTGTGAATCAGATTATCGTCCCCGATATTCAGCCCGTTTTGGCGACATTCTTCAGCAACCTGTTCACATTTGTGCCAGCCGAACAAGTCAGCACGGCATTTCCACCCATGATGTTCGGGTTGATATTGGCGCTCTTTTTAGTGTTATTGCCCAGAGGCATCGCTTATCAGTGGGAAATTCTGAAAATTTCGTGGAAGATACGACCCTATTCGTATTAACGCCGCATCATCGTGCTTGTAGAGAGGCAATCGATTGCGCCTCTACATCATAAACATATTTGTGCAATCTGGTTCGGGCAATTTTTGCGCCCGTGAAAAATTATTGTTATAGTTAAGGT
>PGTJ01000445.1 GCA_002794515.1 Phototrophicales bacterium | reverse complement strand
GTTTTGCCCTTTTTGCGCGTGGGGGCAAAACTGCTCATCATGTCTTTGGGGATTGTCATCTTATTACAAGAATGGGGCTACGATGTGAGCGGGTTGTTGGCGGGTATCGGTATCGGCGGGTTGGCATTATCGCTGGCGGCACAAGATACCCTCGCCAATTTATTCGGCTTCATAGCGATTGTCAGCGATCGACCGTTTGATGTCGGCGAGTTCATCAAAACGGGCGATGTGGAAGGCACGGTGGAACATGTCGGGTTGCGTTCGACACGCATCCGACAATTGAATCAGGCGGTGGTGTATATGCCCAATAATGTCATCGCCAATAGCCCAACACTGAATTGGTCTCGCTTACGCAAGCGATTTTTAGATTTACGCATCGGTGTCGAATACGAGACCACCCACGAGCAACTGCGATTGATGATGGAACGCATTCGCGCCTATCTCAAATCACAAGCCAAAGTCGATGAAAAATCGGTGATCGTCCATGTGGTTGATTTTCGCACGCAATCGATTGACATCATGATTCGCGCTTATGTTTATATCACCGATTGGGCGGCATTCACTGCCGAAAAAGAGAAGTATGCGCTCACCATGCTCGATATCATGAAAGACTTAAAAATCGAATTGTCAGATACCATCACCGATATTCGGATGATAACAGAAGACCGCCCCAGCCGTTTGGAACGCGGGATAGGAGATGGGTCGGATGACTGATGCGCCACCGATACCATTGGCACAAGCCATCGGCTTCACCGAAGCCGATTTATCTGCCAACCGTGAAGGCAAATTGAGCCAAGCACAATGCGAACAATTGCAAAAACGCAAAACGCGCATCCTGCTCATCGGGTTTGGGACATTTTTGATATTGACCCTCGTGGCGACACTCTTTTTATTCATGGGCAGTCGCCCCAATCAGTCGGGCATATTGAGCATCATCGGCATTGGGTTAACGATATGCAATGCGTTGATGGTCGGCATCTTCTTTCGGGGATGGTTGCGCTTGAATGCCGATAGCAACACCAACACGGTCATCGCCATTCAGGGCGAAGTCGAGCGCGTCCTCAAACCGCTCAATCGGCGCGTGATGAATTACATGATACGCATTCAGAACATCGAAGTGTATGTGAATAAAGATGTATTCATCGCCTTTGCACCACAGGGCGAATACACAATTTATCGCACCCTCTATTCGGGCATTTTATTATCGGCAGAACGAGGCAAATCATGATCCCATTTAAGGTGATGACATTCAATATTCGGGGCAGTTATTTCGAGATTGATGGCGATAATTATTGGATATATCGGGCAGATTTGAATGCCCGTACCATCCGCAAATATGCACCAGACATCATCAGTTTTCAGGAATTTCAGCAAGGCAATCATGATAGTTATCATCTGTATTTGGATGATTACGATTATGAATTGGGTTTGGTGACGATTGATGATAGCGAATTCGGCATGTATAACACCATTTATTGGCGCAGGGAACGCTTTTTGCCCCGCGATGTGGGTGGCTTTTATATCAGCCCAACACCCAATGAATTTTCAACTGGGTGGGATAGTGCCCTCATCCGTGCATGTAACTGGATCAAATTTCATGACGCATGGACACAAACCGATTTCATCTATGTGAATTTGCACCTCGACCACCTCGGCGAGACGGCGCGTGTGGAAGGGGCGAAATTGGTCGTGGAAAAAATCAACACCATTCATGGCGATTTGCCCGTCATCATCACAGGAGATTTCAATTCGCGGGCGTGGTCGCCACCCGATGAAGACATCAACAACTTGCCACCCAATATTTTGCCCGAAGATGTACCACCCGCCAACACCGCTCATAAGGTGTTCACCGATGCTGGTTATGCCGATACATACATCCTCGCGGGGCATGAAGAACATGCCGATACCAATACCTTTCACAATTTTATGGGCGAAGCCTATCCGCCAATGGCGGTGCGGATTGATTGGATTTTAG
>PGTJ01000290.1 GCA_002794515.1 Phototrophicales bacterium | reverse complement strand
CCGGTTTACTCACAGGCAAAATGACCCGCGAGCGAATCGCCAATTTACCCGAAGATGATTGGCGTAAGCGTGATGAAGAATATCAAGAACCGCGCCTGAGCAAAAATTTATACCTAGCCGATGTTATGGCAAATATCGCCAAACGGCATAACGTCCCTGTTCCAAATGTGCCTATCGCATGGGTGTTGAATCATCCCGCCGTGACAGGGGCGATTGTCGGTGTTCGCAATCCTAAACAAGTCGATGAGGTGATTGGCGGTGGCACACTCCAATTGACCGAACAAGATTTGCACGAAATTCAACAGGCTCTGTCATAAACGGCTTGGCAGATGCCATCCGTCCATAAGCTCACCAAACCATACAACAAATAGCCCCTTATGTGGGCAATAGCGCCAGAGGCTCAAAGCCTCTGGCGCTGATAGTTTGAAATAGGGGCGCTTATTCGTGGAACTTGGCGGGGATGCTTTCGGGGTCGATGATGCCCTCTCGCTTCCCGCGTTGAATCGCCAATTTCACCTCGCCAATGGCGCGGGTCACTTCGATATGACGTGGGCAGGCGGGGGTGCAGTTATAAATCGTCCGACAGCGCCACACCCCGTTGGGTTCAGAGAGTATCGACAGCCGATCTTTCCAGCCTTGATCACGACTATCGAAGATGAAGCGATGTGCTTGGACAATCGCCGCAGGTCCGACATATTTGCCATTCGCCCAAAAGCTGGGGCAGGATGTGGTGCAGGCGGCGCATAAAATACAATTGGTCGTGTCATCAAAAATGGCGCGATCTTCTTGAGATTGCAACCGTTCACGTCCATCAGCAGGTAATGGGTCGTTGTTGATGAAATAGGGCATAACCTCGCGGTAATGGGCGAAGAACGGCTCCATATCGACAATCAGGTCTTTGAGGACAGGCAAGCCCAAAATCGGCTCGACTTGGATGGTATTCTTTGGACCGCGCACCACATCGCGCACCAATACCTTACAGGCTAACATATTGCGCCCGTTGATCCGCATGGCATCTGAGCCGCAAATGCCACTCGAACATGAACGGCGGAATGATAATGTGCCATCTTGCTCCCATTTCACGCGATGGAGCATCTCTAAGACGCGGTTTGTCTCTTCGACATCTTTCAGCGTATATTCTTGCCAAAATGGTTTTTTATTGCCCCCTTCGGGGTTATAACGGCGGATTCTGAAGGTAATTTCCATGATGTATATCCCTCACAAAATTGTGTGTCACGTCAAAAATTTTTTCTTTGTGGCAGACATATCAGACTAACGTCTCTTATCTGCCATGACAACCTCAAAACAAGTGCCATATAATGGACGACCAGCCTGCAGGGCGTATGTCGTCCATCATGATGCTTGTTGTCTGATTTACATCACCGATACCACAGGTTAATACACCCGTTCTTTCGGTACAAAGCGTTCATCCACATCGGCGAGGCTCATATTTACCTTGCGGTTGGTATCAATTGTGTAGGTTGGGTTGGCATCGTATGGGTCATCGGTATTGCGATGGATGAGGGTATGCACCAGCCAATTCACATCATCACGCGCTTTATAATCTTCACGACTATGCGCCCCACGACTTTCTTTGCGATTCACCGCGCTTAGGGCGGTGGATTCCGCCATATCCAACAAACAACCCAATTCCCACGCTTCCATCAGGTCGGTATTGTATTTGGTGCCACGGTCATCAATGCAAATATCGGTCATATATAGGTGGCGCAATTCTTTTAGTTCGGCAATGGCGGTATTCATGCCTTCTTCGGTGCGGAACACGCTGACATGATCCATCATCACTTTTTGCATCCGTGTGCGAAGTTCATGCACACGAGTCTTGCCGTTAGATTTGCGTAACCGTTCAAATTCGGCTTGAATTTGCTCGGTGGGGTTGTTGGGCAAGGGCAAAAATTCGGCGGTTTTCACAAATTCTGCCATCTTCATGCCACCACGCCGACCAAATACCACCAAGTCTACCAACGAATTTGTCCCCAGACGATTTGCGCCATGTACGCTCACACACGCCACTTCGCCCGCGGCATACAACCCACGCACGACTGTCCCCGCCGCATCGCGGATGACTTCAGCATCGATGTTGGTCGGTATACCACCCATCGAATAGTGCGCGGTCGGTTGAATGGGAATCGGCTCGGTCAGTGGGTCTACGCCGATGTATGTACGGCATACATCGAGCGTTTCTGCCAAATTTTTGCGGATATAATCATCATCAATACGGCGGGTTTCGCCCGCTTCTGCCAGATAGCGATTGACGGTTTGTGGACGAATATCCAAATGCACATAATTGCGCCCGTTAATGCCTCTGCCATCGCGCACTTCCAGATAGATAGAACGGCTCACCACATCACGACTGGCGAGATCTTTGATTTTGGGCGCATATTTTTCCATGAAGCGTTCCCCGTTGCGGTTGAGCAGAATGCCACCCTCGCCACGAATCCCTTCTGTGAGCAACACACCTAAGCCATATAAACCAGTGGGGTGAAATTGATAAAATTCCATGTCTTCCATTGGGATACCCCGACGGAATACCACTGCCGCGCCATCTCCTGTGAGTGAGTGCGCGTTGCTGGTGATTTGCCACACACGTCCCCATCCGCCAGTGGCGAACAGCACCGCTTTGGCATGGAACACATGATATTCTCCAGTCGAGAGTTGGATGGCAACCGCGCCCACACAGGCATCGCCATTCATCAACACATCAACCACATGATACTCATCAAAAAAGTTCACATTGTTCTTGATACATTGTTGATACAGCGTCTGTAAAATCATATGACCCGTGCGATCTGCCGCATGGCAGGCACGGCGCACAGGCTTTTCGCCGAAATTGCTGGTATGACCACCGAAACGCCGTTGCGAAATGCGTCCATCGGGTGTGCGGTCGAATGGCAATCCCATGTGTTCCAGTTCCACAATTGCATCCACCGCGTTCTCGGCGAGGATGAGCGCCGCATCTTGATCTGCCAGATAATCGCCACCTTTAACCGTATCAAAGGCGTGCCATATCGGTTTATCTTCTTCGAGGTTGCCCAGCGCCGCGCCAATACCACCCAGCGCCGCCCCTGTATGACTGCGTGTGGGATACAGTTTGCTCACCACTGCCACATCCGCACCGCCACGACTGGCATAGAGCGCCGCCATCAGTCCCGCACCACCTGCACCGATGATGACCACTTCGTGTTTATGTATTTGCATCTCTTTTCTCCTAACAATAAATCATCTAACCCAATTAATTATCCGAACTGGTTTCTGCATTTTCTTCTGTAGATGGTTCTTCTACGGGTGTCGTATCTTGACTTTCCGTCTCATCGCTATGACCGCGAATCTCGCCGACCAGTGCGATTCGCGCTTTTTCTGCCATTTTGACCGATGTATCGGTG
>PGTJ01000461.1 GCA_002794515.1 Phototrophicales bacterium | reverse complement strand
GGGATGCTCGGCGCGAGGCGCATACCCGCTTTTTCGATAGCGGCACGCAATTGCTCCTCGGTTGCATCGGCTAAGTGGGCATATGTGAAGATGCCCGCGTTATTTAATGCAGTAGCGATTTTCGGTCCAATGCCCTCAATTTTGGTCAAATCATCATTATTGGGTTGGATGCCCCCAATCAACACACTTTGATAGGCTTTTAATCCATCCCAATCACCATCTGCCGCGAATTGAGCTTGTTTTGCCCATGTTGGGATGCTAGGGGCAAATTTCATGCCCGCATTTTCGATGGCGGCACGTAATTGCTCTTCACTGGCTTCTGCTAATTGTGCAAAGGTGGTAATGCCCGCGTTGTGTAATGCGCTCGCCATTTTCGGACCGATGCCTTCAATTTTGGTCAAATCATCACCGTCAGCCGACTTCTTACTTTTAGCTTTGGGTTTTGGCTTATCTTCGGTCATAGGAATAGCTTCTGCGACAGGTGTGGGTGTATCGACCACTGCGACAGCATCGCCCACATATGCAGTCGCCATGTTACCACCACCCATCTCTAAAACAGGATGGTGACGGATATGTTGTTCATATTGCACCAACAAGCTGTCGGCGGCTTTATCCAATGTATCTTGAAGTGCTTCTGCACCACCAACAATATCCAAAATTTCGGCAGTGATAGATGCTTGACGCGCTTTGTTATAAATGAGGGTCAAATCGGATGTCAATTGTGAGGCGTTATCCGATGCGTTCCGCATGGCGACCATCCGCGCCGAGTGTTCGCTGGCACGGCTTTCGAGCATGGCTTGATACAATTGTAATTCGGTGAAGCGTGGCACGATCTCGTCCAAAATGGCTTCTGGACTTGGTTCGTATTCATAATCTTGTTTGCCACCCGTCACTGTGGGGACTGCTTTCAGAAATTCCCCACCGATGCTGTGATCAATTTCGTGTGGCACCAGGGGCAACCATCCTGTGACCACGGGGCGTTGGGTGATGGTATTGATGAAATCGGTATAAGCGATGAACACATCATCCACTTCGCCACTGAGGTAGGCATCTTGTGCGAGGCGTGACACGGGGCTGAGGTCGGAAATACGCACATCTTCGGGCAAGTTGCTAAATTCGGCAATGACATTTTCCCGCGCACGCACCAGGGCATCACGTCCTTTGCGCCCAACCGCCACATATTTAACAGGCTTGCCAAAACGATCGGCAAAGCGTTGAGCGGTGCGGATAATATTGGTGTTGAATGCACCTGCCAAGCCTCTGTCAGAGGTGATCAACACGATCATGATGGTGTTGATTGTTTCACGTTCTGTCAGGAGTGGATGCAAATTGCCACCGCCTTTTGTGGCGGCTTGGATATTGAGCAGAATCTCCCATGCTTTTTCGGCATAAGCACGACTGGCTAATACACGCGCCTGTGCTTTACGCACACGAGAAGCCGAAACAGCTTCGAGGGCGCGGGTGATTTGCTCAATGTTTTTGATACTTTTAATACGGTTTCTAACTTCGCGTAAACTGGGCATGTTTTCCTCTCTTTAATCATGGGCAGAGAAGGGCATATCCCCTCTCTGCGGAGTCGTTGATTGACGACTAGCTCCAGTTTTCGGTAAATGATTTGACGGCGTTAGCGAGTTTATCGCGCAATTCGTCCGTTAGCACTTTTTCGCTGTTGATGGCATTGGCAATTTCGGCATATTGGGTATTGAATGCACGTAAAAATGCCGCCTGCCAATCTTTCACACGGGCTACGGGGATGTTATCTAATGCGCCACTCGTGCCTGCATAAATCAGCGCCACTTGGTCGGCGAGGGGTAGGGTGG
>PGTJ01000337.1 GCA_002794515.1 Phototrophicales bacterium | reverse complement strand
TCGTAAATCAATGCGTTGGGGTGTGTGTTTGAGCGCATCTTTGAGGGCTTTAATGGCTTGTGGATACAATTGATTTTTGGCATATTGTCGCGCAACTGCGCCCGCCGTCAATTGTAAACGGACGTTATTCATCTTTTTATAGGCGGCGTATAAATCGCGCAATTCATCTATAATTTCTTGATTATTGGGGTCTTGTTCGTAGGCGCGTTCCAAATGCCACAAGGCTTCTTCTTTTTTCTGTGCGCGTTGATACACCTTGCTCATGCCCACATGGGCGATTTTATCATCGGGCGCAAAACTCAAAATGCGACGAAGCGTGGTATTGGCATCATCCCACCGTCCTGCGCCGACTTCTGCACGTCCTAAACGACGATATGTTGCCAAATTTTTGGGCAAAAAACTCAATACATGACGGCTATGATATATCGCCTCATCATAATATTCATCTTCTAATAAGGCATCTATTTTTGCCAAATATTGTTTCAAATTGAGTGTGGACATAAACGCTATCTTCGCCTATCGCTTTGTCACGCCTTTATCACAGGATTATAACACAAAATCCCACAATGCTGTATTGATAGAATATGCCTAACTATGGCACATTTGAGGCGATTAAGCAAGTTTATTTAACAACTTGATACAATTTGAGGTGATACAAATGCCAAAACGCTTATTTTGGATATGGTTGGGAATATTTTGGATATTCCCGTCTTCGACAACACCGATTCTATCGGCAGATTGTGCCAATACCGATTGTTGTGCCGATATGATTTGCGATCTATCAACTGTTCGATATGGGTTATCGGGCGTGCATCCCACATTGGATGATTTTTGGGATGGACGTGCCGAGTGGGTGATGACCCGCGCCGATGTCGGCTTGCCTATCGGCGAGAGCGATACAGTGCTTTTAGCCAATGGTGTATATCGGTCTTATTTGCACGCCAGTTTTCAATCGGCGGGGGTGATTGATTCGTGTGGCGAGCCAGTGGCATTCCCTGGTTGCCTGACCATATGGGAAAGTCGGGGTGGTGAACAATTCGCATTGACCAGTCGGGTGTGTCAGATTCCGTGTGGGCAATGTCCATGTAGCGACCAACGTGACCATCATGGTTATACCATCCATAACACTCGCGCCGCCGCCCAACAATATCCGCGTGTGGCATATGATGGTGAGATGTGGTATATGGCGTATGAATGGCATTCGCAAGTTATTTTACGCCGCTCAGCCGATGGATTGGTGTGGTCAGATTGGCGTTATTTGGTCGTCCCTGGTGGCACATATCCCAGTAGCTTATCGGCATGTAGCCCCACCGAGCGCATTGGCGCACATCCCCATATTCGCGGGCAACTCGAAGATTGTTTGGTCGGCGCACCACCAGGGATTTATGTGGATGGCGATTTATTATATGTATTTGTCGCATCGGGTTCTGCACCAGCGCATATGCGCTGTTATGTTGGCGATAAATATGCCGATTTAGGCGCAATGCGCCAATGCAATACCGACCCGTTATTCAGTGGCGCACAAACCTATGGTGATGTGACCCTGTTCGGCGCAGATGCTAATCCTTATTTCGATTTTCGCTATATCAGTTCCGCCGAAGTGATTAAGGTTGGCGAACGCTATTACATGTTCTATGAGGGGATTCGTGGTCCGAGCCAACTCGAATTTGGGCGTGATAATCAATTTGGTTTGGGATTAGCCCGTTCTGTTGGCAACACCATCGATGGCGAATGGGAAAAATTTCCCAATAACCCAATTTTAGGCGATATGCGTGATGATTGGGGTGTTGGTCATGCCGATGTGTTGGTCATCAACGGACAAACGGTGATGTATACTTCAACATCGCAAACCACACGCGGCAAATATGTATTGCAGTGGAAGTAATAGTGGGCTTGTCATGATAAGCCCACTATCCGATTTAATGTGCTGGTTTAATGTGCTGGTGGTTGAATTTCTTGTTTCGGTGTCGGTGGCGTGGTCGGGATGATGGGCGCGACCGTTGTTGCTGGCACAAGCGCCGCTTGTAAGGCGGTATCGAGGTCATCCACCAAGATAAAGGTCAATGCCTTGCGGACTTCTTCTGGCACATCATCGAGATCATGCTCATTTTTGCGGGGCAAAATGACCGTATCCACACCCAAGCGATGCGCCGCCAATACCTTATCTTTGATTCCACCCACAGGCAAAATTTTGCCCTGTAGCGTGATTTCGCCCGTCATGGCGACATTGCGCTTGGTGGGGCGGTTGGTCAACAACGAGACCAGCGCCACCGTGAGCGTCACACCCGCCGAGGGACCATCTTTGGGGACAGCACCTTCTGGCACATGGATGTGAATATCGTTGTTGGCATAAAAATCGGCATCGATGTTCAGCTCATTTGCTTTGGCGCGGATGTAGCTCAATGCCAGTTTGGCGCTCTCTTGCATTACATCGCCTAAACGTCCTGTAATCTGGAAGCCTTTACCACCCGCCATGCGTGTGGCTTCGATGAACAACACATCCCCACCGACTGGTGTCCATGCCAAGCCAGTCGCCACGCCCGGCAGGTCGGTGCGTTCTTCGATTTCGGTGCGGTATCCATATTTGGGGTTGCCCAAATAATCGCGCACCACGTCTTTCGTGACGACCACTTTGGTGCTATCCCCCGCGGCGATTTTGGTCACGACTTTACGGGCGATACGGGCAATTTCGCGCTCTAATGTCCGTACGCCTGCCTCGCGGGTGTATTCACGGATGATTTCCAGTAGGGCTTCATCGGTATATTCGATTTCATCTGGGCGCAAGCCGTTCTCGCGGATTTGGCGCTTGACCAAATATTG
>PGTJ01000478.1 GCA_002794515.1 Phototrophicales bacterium | reverse complement strand
ACAGGGGCATGTCTGGCGCGCATCATCGCCTCGTGGCTCTCTAAGCCCGCGATGAGGACGCGCAAAAATTGATGAATATCCACAGGTCTACTCATATATACAAATGGCGAATCGGCAGATGTTTCATCATCAAGGTCATCTGGGTCGTCTTCATCACCCAAAATAATCACCGAGACATGGGGTGATTGTTGCTTGACGCGCAGGGCAAATTCAAACCCTTTCATATCATCATCGACATTGAACGCCGTCACGACCAGATTGGCACGTTTTGTCTCTTCAAGCGCCTCTTGACTGCTGGGGACATCGGTTTGGATGATAGATAAATCGAGTAAATCCATCGCCGACCGCACAATCCGCGCAATCGAGCCAGTTGCATCTACCGTTATAATGCGTGGTATGTTGCCCATAAAAGTAGCCTTTACCAAATAATCACTGAATTATCTTCGTTTATTATAGCGCAGAAAAGCCGATTGCGTACCATAAAGTTCGGTCAATCCTCGCACAACATCTTCTATTGTACTAAAATTTCGGTTATTGTTGCATTAAAACAGGACAAAATCGCCATGACCTATCAATTTGTGCCAATTTTATTCGTTGCCTTTGCCATCGCACTCGGCATGACCCCCGTTTCACGACAAATCGCCATGCGTTTAGGGGTGATAGACCGCCCGAAAAAACGTAACATCACCAAAGCCCCTACCCCGATGATGGGCGGTTTGGCGATAGTCATTGCCTATGGTGTTTCATTGATATTATTCATGCCGACCCCCTTATATGGCACATGGGCATGGATAGCGGTTGGGACGGCGCTCCTCGCCATTATGGGGTTGATTGATGATCGCTACGATCTCAGTTGGCGCGTCAAAATGCCCGTGATGATTGTGGCGGCGATGCTCATGCCAATGGCAGGGATCAATATCAATTTATTTCAGACTCCGCTCATCGATTATCCCATCACCATCATCTGGCTGGTTGCGCTGACCAATGCCGTGAATTTTATGGATAACATGGATGGTCTGAGCGCGGGGTTATCTGCCATAGCGGGCGCGTTCTTCATGTTATTAGGGCTATCGCAAAATTTACCGCTCGTGACGTGTATGGGGGCGGCGGTGCTGGGTGCGTGTTTGGGATTTTTGACCTTCAATTTTAATCCTGCCAGCACCTTCATGGGCGATATGGGGGCGTTGGCGCTCGGTTATAATTTAGGCATCTTGGGCATCTTAATCGAATTTGATACCAAGCCGATCGGCATCACTTGGATGATACCCATACTGGTGTTGGCGCTCCCGATTTTCGATATTAACCTGGTGGTATTCACCCGCCTGAGCGAAGGGCGTTCCCCTGTTGATGCGGGCAAAGATCACACCTCACATCGCTTGCTGAGCGCAGGATTTTCTGCCCGCATGACCCTGCTCATTTTATATAGTGCCTGCCTTTTTTTTGGCAGTTTGGGCATCCTCATCAGCACATATCCAGACCTCACAGCATGGCTCATCGGGGTGGGTGGGCTAGGCTTGCTGGGTATATCTTTTATATTAATGACATGGTTCAGAAGGCGTTTTCAACTCTCGAAAACGTGATATAAAATTGATTTTTAACACAATTTTGTGCATATAATT
>PGTJ01000089.1 GCA_002794515.1 Phototrophicales bacterium | reverse complement strand
GGTCGAGACCCTCACCTTAGCCGATGGGGGTTTAGATGCCACATTAAGTCGCATTAAAGAACAAATTTGGCGGGTTTTCCCAAAAGATAAAACAACAGTGGCGGGAATCGGCATTTCTGCGCCTGGTCCGTTGAACCCGACCACAGGGGTGATTTACAGCCCACCCAATTTGCCCGGTTGGCATCATGTCCCACTCAAATCGATTTTGGAGGAGGAATTTAATGTACCTGTGTATGCAGGTAATGATGCAAATGTGGCAGCACTTGCTGAGGCGGTGCGTGGGGCGGCGCGGGGCTATCGACATAGCATTTACCTGACGGTTAGTACGGGCATCGGCAGTGGCATGATTATTGATGACCATCTGTTACTTGGGCATCATGGTCTTGGTGCAGAAGCAGGTCATATGATTATGCTGGTCGGCGATCGCGTATCTACATTAGAAAATGAAGCCGCAGGTCCTGATATGGCATATCAAGCCCGCAAGCGCATTGAAGCTGGCGAAAAATCAATCATGGTCGATTTGGTCAAAGGTGATTTATCGAAAATAGATGCCAAAATTCTGGGCGATGCCGCTCATCAAGGTGATGCGCTGGCAAAAGACATCATCGCTCGTGGTGGATACATCATCGGCTTGGGCATTGTGAGCCTGTTACACCTGTTTAATCCACAAATCGTTATCGTAGGTGGTGGTGTTGCGAATTTGGGCGACATGCTGTTCAATCCCATGCACGAAGCCATTCAGAAGCATTGCATCGATCAAGCCTACTGGAAAGACCTCGTCATCACCAAACCCGAATTGGGTGAGGATGTGTCGATTATCGGTGCAGGGGCGCTCGTGCCAACCAAAGGTGGTGTTGGGCGTGTGAGTGATGTGATTCATACATTGAATAATTAATCGTTAGTGGGCGGGCGCGTGGAATTTATCGTGTCCCGCCCAAGTTTATCTTGAAAATTCATATAAATTTCTATCATCGACCCTTTATGATGGTGGTATGATGAACAAATTGATGCTACCCGATTTTCAAATTCGCCAGCGCGATTTTCTGCTCGAAATTTCGCGTGCTATCACCGCCCAGCTCGACCTGAGTGAAGTCCTCAAGCGCGTATTACATGCTTCGGTCATCATGCTGGCAGGGCGTTCTGGATTAATCGCCTTGCGTGCAGAA
This sequence comes from Phototrophicales bacterium, assembly GCA_002794515.1. Classification (GTDB taxonomy): domain Bacteria; phylum Chloroflexota; class Anaerolineae; order Aggregatilineales; family Phototrophicaceae. The sequence continues at coordinate 7,309 of PGTJ01000089.1, read as the reverse complement.
GATGATATCTTTTATGTCCGCGCCCTCATCAATATCCCAACTGAAACTGTTCCAAAACTCAATGAACATTTCTTTGAGCTATCACAAGCATTATCACAAAAGAATACCATCGAAAATTTCAATCAACACTTGCGTTCAATCACCCAAGTCATCGATGCCAATCTGCAACAAGCAATCGCCATGCCCCTCATCTTTGCGGGTGTGCCATTGGGCATCATGATTGTCTTTCGGAGCTATCAGACACATGTCGATGGCAATGATATGCAAATTTTACAAAGTTTTGCAGACCAAGCCGCGATTGCTGTTCATAATGCCCAGATGTATGAACGCATTGAGACCGAGCGCAAAAAGCTCGCCGCTATTTTGCAGTATGGCGCAGATGGCATGATGATACTCGAACCCGATTTGACCATCGGGCGATTTAATCGCGCTTTAGAACGAATCACGGCATGGAAAGCGGATGAGGCAATTGGATTATTGCATGATGAAGTGATTCAATGGAAAAAGCGAGACGGGGTCGATATTCAAACAGCACTGGCAAATGGTTGGGGAAGCAAAATCTCGCCAACAGAAGATGAAAATCCCCTATATGTTGAAGGTGAATTGTTACGCCATGATGGTCTGACGATTAGTGTGGGCATCACCTATGCCCCATTGCTCAATGCAGAGGGCAAATTGACCAATGTCATCGCACACATCCGCGACATCACCAATTTCAAACGCGCCCAAGAAATGCAAAATACATTTATCTCGGTCATCTCGCATGAATTAAAAACACCTGTCGCCATCATCAAAGGGTATGCGGCAACTCTATCACGCCCTGATGCCCGTTGGGATAAAAAGACGATTCAAGAAAATTTAGGGGTCATCGAAGAAGAAGCCGACCGACTAAATGCGCTCATCCAAAATCTGCTCACCGCCAGCAAATTACAAGCACAAGGCGAACTGAGCCTGACCAAAACAGAAGTCCTGATAGATGAGTTGGCAGAATTAGCAGTCGAGCGCTTCAAATCTCAGACCGATAAACATAAATTCAAACTCAAGTTTCAATCGCCCTACCCCATGATTTATGCCGATGAAACACGTCTCAGACAAGTCATTGATAATTTATTGAGCAACGCTGTAAAATATTCACCTGATGGTGGTATCATAGAAGTTGGTGGATATGCCACAGCGACCACCGCCACATTCTATGTGCGCGATATGGGTGTGGGGCTTTCTGAAGAAGACCAACGCCATATTTTTGACCGTTTTTACCGTGTAGATAGCAAGTTGAGCAGTAAAACACAAGGGTCTGGTTTAGGGTTGTATCTATCCAAAGCCATTGTGCAAGCTCATGGTGGGACAATCGAAGTCAAAAGCGCCCCCAATCGTGGCTCTACCTTTTTCGTTCATTTACCGCGTGTTTAATTGGAGTCTTCATGCAAACTCAACAACCCAGTGCCATTCGGTGTTCCTCATGCGGGACACCGTATCAAATCCCTGTGTATTCTGTGCTTGATGTATCAAAAACCCCCCAACTCAAAAATCTGCTCCTCGCAGGCAGGCTGAACACCGCCCCTTGTCCCAATTGTGGCACGATGAATACGGTAATCGTCCCTTTGCTCTATCACGACCCAGCCAAAGAATTGCTCATCGCCATGATTCCCATGGAATTGAATCTGAATAAAGATGACCAAGAGCGACTCATTGGCAATATGATGAAAAGTTTGCCAAAAGATAATTTTAAGGGGTACATGTTCAACCCACGTCGTGCCATCACCACACAAGGCATCGTCAACCAAATTTTAGAAGCCGATGGCATCACCCAAGAGATGATGAATGAACAACGCGCCCGCATCAATTTGGTACAACAATGCCTCGAAGCCACATCTGAAGAAGCCTTACAAAAATTGGTAAGCGAAAACGATGCTCAAATGGATGACCGCTTCTTTCAGGCATTCAGCCTCGTCATTCAACGCACCCTAGAAGATGGTCAACCACAAATCGCCCAACAAATGTTGGCTATTCAAACCCGCGTGGTGGAATTATCGAGTTATGGCAAAGCGCTCATCGCCAAACAAGCTCAACAAGAAAAAATTATCGAAGAGGTGGCGACCCAACTCGAAACATTTGGCGATAAAATTAGCCGTGAAAATGTGCTGATGCTCACCATCAGTTACGCCGACCAAGATGAACATTTGCAAGCACTGGTCGGGATGATTCGTCCTGCGTTTGATTACGACTTTTTTCAGATGCTAACGGCGCAAATTGACAAAGCACCCGCGCAAAATCGTGAAAAACTCGAAAAATTGCGCGATAGATTAAACCAACTGACGGCGGCAATTGACCAACAAAATCAACGCGCTTTACAAGGGGTCGTCTCATTTTTACAAACCCTGGTCAATCATCCTCAACCCGAAGAAGTCATCGCCGCCAATATTGATGCCATCGATGATACCTTTATGGCGGTGTTGAATGCTAACATCCAACAAGCTGAGCAAACACAAAACAAGCCATTAGCAGACCGTCTCAAGTATATCTATCATGTCGTGGTCGAAATTCTGCGCGCCAACATGAGTCCAGAATTGCGCTTCATCAATACCATATTGGGTGTACAGACTGATGCAGAAGCCCAACAATTGATCCAAGAACATGCCCCACAACTGGGTGGTGGATTAATCGAAGCCTTTCATGCTGTTGAACAAATGTTATCTGAGCAAGGCAATGCCGCGCTCATCCAACGAGTACAAACCCTGCGGACTATGACCGAAAAAGTGTTGAATATCTAAAAAACTCGTCATATCTGACCAACGATTAGCCTACGCATAATCGCTCTATACTGGTAAAATGAGCGATTGTTGGGTAGGCTTTATAATTGTTTATTCATACATATACTATTCGAGAGTATGTTGACGAGGTAAAGAAGTAACATGATGAATTCAAGTTTGTGGCGCAAAATTAGCCTCTTATTTTTGGCAATTCTTGCCAGCACCACATTATTATCATTTAACACTGTACAACCCGTATACGCACAAGGTTTATGTAACCCCGATGCCGATGTCATGATTCGTGCCTTCTGTGCGGTGCGTGAAGCGATTGAAGCCAAATATAAAGTCGATTTAACCTATGTCCGTGAATGGGTATGGGTACAAACTGATTTCGGTCCGGGCATTGACTGGGGATGTATTGATAACATCACCCCTGTAGAGGTACGTCCTATCTTTCAAGGATGGACATTCACCATCACCGCGTTAAATGGCAGACAATATCAAGCGCGGGTGGCATTCAATGACCTTACGGCTATCGCTGTATGTGATAAAGTGACCGATGTCGGTTTGCCCACAGCGCCAAATACGGGTGGTGGTCAAATCGCCCCTGGTGGCGCGGCAGTGGGCAGTTTTGAACTGGGTGGTCATGCTAATGGCTTAGAAGCCGCCGCCGTGACCAATGCCAAAGCCGCAGGGATGACTTGGATTAAGAAACAATTGCGTTACAGCGTTGGCGATAGCACCGCAGGCGCACAAAACATCATCAGTGATGTGAAAGGCAAAGGCTTTAAGGTCTTAATCGGTATTGTCGGGTTGCCTTCACAAATGGGCGATTTTAATGCCTATGTGACACAATATGCCCAATTTGTCGGTCAGGTCGCCGCGTTGGGTCCCGATGCGATTGAAGTTTGGAACGAACCCAATATTGACCGCGAGTGGCCCACAGGCACAATTAGTGGTGCGCGTTATACACAACTGCTCGCTGCGGCATTTGATGCCATCAAAGCCGTTAATCGGAATATCATCGTCATCAGTGGTGCCCCTGCCCCAACAGGCGCAGAAGCCGCCTTCCCTGGCGCGGTGGTGAATGATGACAACTTCATGGTACAAATGCGTGATGCTGGCGCTGGCACAAAAATGGATTGCTTGGGCTTGCATTATAATGAAGGCATTGTATCACCAACCCAATCATCGGGCGACCCGCGTGATAACTACCCCACACGCTACTATTCGAGCATGTTCAATCGTGGTGCAAGCCTATTCCCAGGGATGCCCGTTTGTTGGACAGAACTCGGCTACCTGAGTGGTGAAGGCATGGGCGCGGCAATTCCACCCCTGTTCGCATGGGCGCAAAATGTGACCGTGGCACAACAAGCACAATGGTTAGCAGAAGCCGCCACCATCGCCGCCAGAAGTGGACGTGTTCGTTTGATGATTGTGTGGAATTTGAACTTCACCATTTGGGGAAGCGACCCAATGGGTGGTTATGCCATCATGCGTCCAAACGGCACATGCCCCGCATGTACCACACTCGGCACAGTGATGAGAAAGTAATCTGATTATCAGCAATAAAAAAAGGCGTACCGAATATGGCACGCCTTTTTGATTTCATTCCCACCGCCAAGCCCACGTATTCCTGAATTGGCAGTTCGTGCGTATCGGGTCAAAATTGATGACCGCATTACCCAATTGACCTTGTACGGGTTCAATCTCCATCTGCCCTACGAGTAAATTGTTGACGTAATAATATAAAACCGACCCATTGACCACCACCAGCAGATGCGTTGGGTTGGCAATCGTCCACCCATCGCGTGTGCCAAAAATGCCCTCAGAGAATCGATCACCACGTCGTATAGATACCCCATAACTACCGGTATTATCTAAATAGGCGATCGTGTAAGTGCTTTCATCAGCATGTTGAAATAACAAGGCACATGCGCCAATCCCCTCGCCCATGAATGTGGCAGTAGCGGTGGTAGATAAGACAAAGTTAGTGAAGCGCGTTTCAGCTATCAGAGGCAATCTATTCACACCCGGACGAGATGCTTCTAAAAAGCTCTCGCTCACTTCCCATGCCAATGAACCACCACCAGGCACAAGATGACGACGCTCCAATTCGTGCGAGACCAATATCGACCCGCCCGCCATGATTTGCTGTGGCAATATAAAAGCCCCGTTCACTTGTGTGGGGATGGTCATCAATAATCCATCGATTTGGGCGGTGGTTTGACTATTCAAAGCATTAAATGTAACCACCTCTATACCAATTCGACCAGCATTGGGAATGGTTGAATCGGTAATACTGGCGAGCATTTGGTTGTTATAAAAAACATCAATGCTCACATCTTTTGCCAATACCCCCAATGTAAAGGCTGTATCGCCCGCCACAATCGCAGGGTGAACAGCCCAATCACGCAAAACACGCTGTGTCTCGCCTTCCCAAACAGATAGTCGCCAATCACCCCGCATACTGACCGATACCACATATCGATTGCCATTGGCTTGTTCACGGAAAGTCATGCCGACAATCCAGCCATTACGCCCTGTGACGTTGTTGAGTGTCATTTGGGCATAAAAATCTTTTTGTGGTGTGATTTGTCGGTTCAATAAACGCCCCACCTGTGCAATGCCATCGACCTGCATTGTCAGAATACCATCGGTAGCATCTGCCGAGACGGTATTCACCGATTGCCAATCTCCCAGAGAGGTAAATCGCTCATCCAACGCGAAATCGGCATAACCCACAAGCATCGTCAAGGTAAATGCGCCAATGCTACCACCATATCCCGTCACAACAACTTGATATTCGCCCAAACGGGGCAAGGTTATCGCCTCTAATAAGGCATCACGACGGTTGGGGTAATCGTAATCATCATTGCGAATGAGTTCGTTGCCATTGGCATCACGCAAAATGACCAGTGGGTCAAAATCGCCATCTGGCACAACTCGTAACGAAATCACCATGCTCTGACCACCTAAAAATCCCCATGTTTGCTCTTGATTGGGGATGATAATTTCACCCTCTACTGGGGTATTGATTGGCAGGCGTGGCGGTGTTTGGGCATGGACAGGCGATATGCTTAATAAAGCAATCATCAGCAAAAAAGGGGCGTATAATGCCCCTTTGATATACATCTGTTTCATCTTCACCTCAAATTTGGTCAAGGCATCCACCGATAGAAATTATTGTGCAGATACCGTAAAAATATCTCGAAATCGTCTGGTAACATCTCAACACCATCCAAACCACGCGCCGTCTCGGCGATATATAATTGGCGTTGTGTGCCAGATAAGCGAATATCTGTACCTTTAGAATTTTTATCAATCAAATCTTCGGGGCGAATTGTCAATTCAGCAAATTGTTCGGCGCTAGACATGGCTTCATATCGTTCTGGCGATACGAGCGTATACACGGGCAAATACACATCGTCTTGTTCGAGAGCGATAGCCACCACATACCAACCTTTTTCGACACGCGCCCGCCGTTTAATAGTAAAGCGCCATTGTGTGACATTGACTTGTTGGCGCGGATTAATCGCCCGTTTCACTCGTTCACCTTGTAAAAATACGATTTCATCAGGTGTAACGCGCACAAAGCGATTCGATTTCCATATCGGCTTGAGGAATCGCTCAGTCAGCATCGTCAGAATAGCACCGACAGCAATACCGATCAGCAATCCGACCAATGAACACACCCCCCAACGAAATATCATATCTGCCAACACGATACCGCCGATTAATCCCCCCAAAAAGGCAAATAATACCACCAACCGAAAAGATGTCGGCTCTGGATCTACGGGTATATGTAATGATGTTAAATGACTATCAGACATATCTATCCTCTATTGCCGTTTGAGGACAAACACGGCACGCTGGGTTTTGGGATTGGCAACATCCACAGGGGCGAGTTGTGTATCTAACACACCAACAATATCAAATTCACATCGCTTGACCAATGTTGTCAGTGCCAATAACGGATATGCCCGCAAAATTCGTTTGGTCTTGGTGCGCTTCCACAATACATCAGTCTCACGGGTGAGGATGTCATATTCGAGGGTGATATTTTGACGGTCATAATCGTAGTGGCGTTGGACATAAACAGTTAAATCATCGGCATCATATAATTGTTCGCTGGGTATCATACCGCGTTGGGTTAAGCCTTCGATGGTATATATATCAAAGATAAAAAAACGTCCTTTGGTCAAGATGCCACTGACTTGTTTGAGCGCCGTCTCTAGATCGCGCAAGTTATCTAATTCGTTGAATAACCCTAACGAGATGACCATATCGATCATGGTCAATGCAGGCAATTGGCGCACATCGGCTTGTATCAATGTGGCGGTATGCCCTTTTTTATCGAGTGCCATTTTCAGTTGCTGAAGCATGGCAGGGTTATAATCTACGCTGGTCACATTGTAGCCAAATGAGACCAACCATTGTGTCACGGCACCCGTACCACAGCCTAAATCTAAAATACGTCGCCCCGCCCACTCATTTTGTTGAGCGAAATTAATCAGTTTGGGGGTTAGATTAGCAGAATAATCTGCCATGCCGATACG